>NZ_CAWUDO010000046.1:0-65046 GCF_963920935.1 Nostoc sp. CCY 9925
CGATGCAACAAAGGTGCAAGCCGATGCAACAAAGGTGCAAGCCGATGCAACAAAGGTGCAGGTCGATGCATCTAAGGTGCAGGTCGATGCATCTAAGTTGCAGGTTGATGCAACAACATTCGAGCCTGGTAGGAAAGGGGCAAAATTCAAAGCCTCATTAACTCACTGCCTCTACCGGCTGGGCGACAATTAAGGACAATTTGCTACACCACAGGCGATTAGTATTGAAGATGACTTCTTTGTGGGCTTGTGGCTGGTAGATATGTGGAAAATATAGTTAAGGTTAACGCCCGTTTTTGCTCAGGGGTGATAAAGACAGAAAATTCATTGTCTTGGCTCATCGCTTCTAGCATTCCGTTCAGTAATCAAAAACCTAACCCCCCAGCCCCCTTCCCTACAAGGGAAGGGGGAGTTTAGCTCCCCTCCCCTACGAGGGGAGGGGTTGGGGGAGAGGTTATTCCAGGATTACTCAATCGGTGTTCTAGCATTCGGTTCACCAGACTACCAACGGGGCTAGTCATACTGGCGTGAAACTGGGGGTTTTGCCGCAGTAATACTCCGAGTAGAGTGGAACCGGAACGAGGTAAACCGGAGATAAAGTGGATTTTTGGAGTCATTACAGTTAATTGGCTTTGATTCGTTGCCCTGAGAAGTTGAATGTTCCTAGAGGTGGGACATTATTTGACAACGGATTAGCATTGAGGTTGAACAAACGCAGTGTGATAGTCCCTTGTACTGTCTGTGTTTGGGGATTAAAGCTGGCTTGATAGTCTGCTCGGCCAAAGCTACCAGTAGATCCCGCAGTTCCTGTACTTCCTGGATAAGCAAAGGTAATAGATCTGGCAATTACCCCAGTTTTGCCATTACACTTCCAAGCACCTTGTCCACTACTAAAGGGATTGAAGACTTTGGGAACACCACCTTGATTGGAGTCAATGACAAAAAAGTTACCATCTGCGGTCAGTGTAATAACTCCACGAGAGCCGATGCTGCTATCTTGGTTGAAAATTTTGTCAGATAAGAACCAGTGACATTGAGGCGACAAGGTGCTGTATTAGCAATAGTTTCTGGTGCGGAGAAGTTTTCACCCCTAACAATATTAGGAGTAGCAAGTAACGTACTTGCCAAAACTGAACTAAACAATAGAGTGTTGTAAAACCAGATTTTATTCATTTTGTTTTTGAATTAATTACACAGGTGTAGTGAGTTTATAAATATTTTCATCTAAATATTTGTAGAAGTATTGCAATCCAAAATCTCTACAAAGGTTTAGTTGTTCTACTGATCTGTATTGGTACATAACCTTTTGAGACTATGCGCTTTGATTTTAGAGGCAAGGCGATGCCTGCGGCGGGCTACGCCTACGCCAAAGTTTTCGTTAAATCATTGGCGTCATAGATTTTATAGCGATCGCCTTGATTCCCGCATCGTATAAGTATCCTATTTTTGACTAGGATCAATGACTTATATTTCACTAGGTCATTGATCCTATGTATCTATCCAGTCAGTCACAAATCAAGCTTTAATTAAGCTATTAAGGATTTAATTGTTGCCAAAAAGGAGAGTGGAAAAGTGGCAAAAGTTAGTCTGTGCTAGGCTCTCCCTTCTCCCAAAGGGAGAGCCTAGCGCCAAGTGAGACGCGACTGGCGGGCGGTTTCTAACCCTTTTTAACTAAAACTTTTTAGAAACAGACTTCTCATCAAATCAGGTAATGACCGACAAACAAAAGGATACAGAGCAACTAAATTTATTTATGAGGATTATTAATTTTGAATTTTGTTAGCGTAGCTAAGCCGTGTCCGCGAGCGTCATTTTGAATTTTGAATTCGGAGCGAAGCGACGTGACTCTTATTCCAACCATTCTGGGTATATTTGCTGGCATTTGCCTATATATCGGTTTGTTACACCTGCTAATTGTTTATGGACGACTACAAGCCTTGCTTCACTTCTGCTTTGGGTTATTTTGCTTAGTAAGTTTTAGCTACATTCTGGCTGTGATACTTAAATATAAAGCTACCAATGTAGAAGACTATATAAATGCAAGTAAATTGGTATCCTCTTTGGGATATATTTACGGTATTTCTGTTGTCTGGTTCCTGGCTGTATATACGAAATTTAAGCCTGTGTGCTTAGTTTTGGTACTGAATAGCCTCTACCTTATTTGCTTGTTAATCAACCAAATTTCTTCTACTGGCATTCTCTACTCCCAGATCAGCAGGTTATCAAGTCTTTCTTTACCTTGGGGCGAAGTGATTACCGTGGCAGAAAGTACACTCAATCCCCTGTTTGGGTTTCAATTATTAGCTTTAACCAGTAATACTGTTTTCAGTTTTTACGCCTGTTACCGTCAATATCTGCGCGGTGAGAAGCAAGCGGCACTGACTCTAAGTGTAAGCCTGATGATTTTGGTAGGAGTTGTTCAACACGATCGCCTAGTCGATTTAGGGGCGATCAAATTCATGTACCTGGCAGAATGTGGATTTTTATCCTTAGCGATAATTATGAGTCTACGCCTAGTCAAAGACTTGATCCAAGCAGTGAAACTACGCGAACAATTGATAGAAAGTGAACGACTACGAAAGATTGCTGTAGAAATGGAGCGAAATCGCCTCGCCCGCGACTTACACGATTCAGTATCGCAGACATTGTTTACTGTGGCGACAATTGCCGAAGCTTTGCCTAGAGTTTGGCAACGCCACCCAGAGGTGGTCCAAGAGGGATTAGAAGAACTTGCCCAACTCACACAAGGGGCGTTAGGAGAAATGCGGAATCTACTGATGGAGTTACGTCCTAGTGGTTTGGTAGAGAAACCATTAGGTGAATTGCTACAGCAGTTAACTAAGGCAATTTCAGGACGAGCAACTTTACAGGTGATAACCACGGTGTCAGGCGATCGGCCTTTGTCTAATGAGGTAAAGCTTGTCTTCTACCGGATTACTCAAGAGGCACTGAATAATATTATTAAACATGCCCAAGCAACGCAAGTATCAATTAGCCTCCACAGCGATTCACAGAAG
Source organism: Nostoc sp. CCY 9925 (assembly GCF_963920935.1). NCBI lineage: Bacteria > Bacillati > Cyanobacteriota > Cyanophyceae > Nostocales > Nostocaceae > Nostoc > Nostoc sp. CCY 9925. Next base: position 3,018 of record NZ_CAWUDO010000046.1, read on the forward strand.
ATAGTCTTGCGTATTAGCGATGATGGCTGTGGTTTTGACTGCAACGAGATACCATCTGGTCATCTGGGGATAGCAATGATGAAAGAACGGGCTGAGTCCATTGGTGCTACTTTCCTTCTTGAAAGCTATCCAGGGAAGGGGACTGAGATTCTCCTGAGTTGGTCAACCGCTGTTTTGAAAATAGGGAGTAGGGAGTAAGGAATGGGCATTGGGTATTGAGCACAAATAAAGTTAACTAATAAGAGGGTAATTTGTCCTTTTTAATTGTTCATTAGTAAGGATTTTAGGCGTGTTTAATTTTTGTAATATAGTCATGTTTATTTATACCAATTTACTTAAAAAATACAGATTTTTATCCTAAAAGTATGGGATTTTTTCGTAATTAGCTGGTGGTAAATTAAAAATTAAAGATTAAGAATTTCACGTATAAATACTGAAAATAGAAGAATAATGTAATGTAAATGTATTAAAAACAGCATTAATACCCCGGATTTATATATGGAAAAAGATAAATCAGTCAAACCAATTCGGGTCATAACTGTTGACGATCATGAAATCTTGCGGGGAGGTATTAAATTTCTCTTGCAGGCGTTTGATGACATGGAATTAGTGGGTGAAGCGCGTAATGGAGATGAAGCAGTACATTTGTGCGAAAAGTTGCAACCAGATGTAGTGCTGATGGATTTGATGATGGTGGGGATGAATGGGGCAGAAACAACAAGAGCTATCCGCAAAAAATCCCCAGAAATTCAGGTTTTAATTTTGACGAGTTTTTTAGCGAATGACTTGGTACAACAAGCAATGCAAGCCGGAGCTATTGGCTACTTGCTCAAGGGGATCTCGATTGATGAGTTAGCGGATGCCATACGAGCCGCAGCGATCGGTCGTTCTATGTTGACACAAGAGGTGATTCAGGCATTGCTGCAACCAAGCAAACCTTCATGCCAACCTACCTATGAACTGAGTAAACGCCAGGGAGAAGTTTTAGCACTGCTGGCCTCAGGATTGACTAATGAAGCGATCGCTCAACGAATGAAACTAAGCCCTTCTACCATCAGGCATCATGTCAGCCAGGTACTTCATAAGTTAGGAGTAACGAACCGCACTGAGGCTGCAACTACAGCAGTGCGAGCTTGATGTGTTTAATAGCGGTGATTCAACCAAGTTACTTCGTAATCGACCACGGGGCGATCGCTGATTTATATATTAAGATTTGTATTTATGCTTAAATTTCCTGTGAGATATTTCTGTAATCGACAATACCCGTAATGTAGATAAGATTGTAGTAGACTTTAAAATTTAATATTATGACTAGTCAAGATAAAAATTCCCATCAAGCATTTAATCAAACGCAGGCTAATGGAACAAAGAAGAAGAAACTACAACCTCCTCCAGATATCAAAAAACCAAAGAAAACAGAATAAAAGCTGTTAGACTTTATTGTAGAGACTTAAATTTAATTAAGCCTCTACACATAAATTATGTAAGGATAAAAGTGTTAGTTGCCAGAATCCAGAATGACTAGAAAATCCAGAGTGCCATAGCTTATTAAATTTACTCAAATTCTTCTGAATTCTGCACTATGAATTGTCCCTTATTTATTTTTTACTTGAGTCTTTGCCTGTTCTAAAGCTATTTCTTTCATTGCCTGATAAGAATTCACATTAGAAGTACCTTCAATAGCTTTAACTGCCAAATCCTGAACTTGTTTCAGGGCAGATTCGAGTTGTTTAGAAAGATTTTGAATGCGTGTCTCTTGATTGGTAATAGTCTGTTCTAGAGATTGCAATCTTTGTTCATAAAAGCGCTTTTGCCCTTCTACTTCCTTAGAGTATAAATCTGATTTAACCTTAGCTTGGTAGTGAGCGATGCCTTTGCCTTCTTCTGTAGCTTTTTTGATGGCTGCCTCTTTTTCTTTTGGAAAAGCCTCTACTTTAGCTTTCAATTCTTCAAATTGTTTTTCTCGTTCAGAAATTGCTTTCTCCCGTTCAGCCCACTGTTTCTCTGTTTCTTGGAGTAACTCCTCTAATTGTTTGTATAGTGCTTTCTGCCCCTGTTCGTCTTCATCACTGTTCAATTGACGTTGTAGTTCTAAATTATACTTATACTCTGCTGCATCCCGTTGGCGAGTTTTATTCAGGTTTTCATTCCGTTCTTTTATCGCCCGTTGATGTTCTTCTTGTTCTTTTCCCCAAATATTTTTTTGATCTAGTATTTCTTGCAATAACACTTCAGAACGCTGGCTATACTCATCTTGATAAGCTTTAGAATTATCTTCATAAGCTTGGATAAGAGTATCCAAGATATCATCAGAAATTTCTAAATTATGCAACTGTTTTAATTGTTGAATTTCATCCTCTAAAGTTCGCCTAATTTGTTCTAAATTAGAAGCTTTAGTTGTCAATTGTTCCGATAATTCATTGGCAGCGCTACCAAAACCTAATTGAATTTTTCCTAAGCTTTCAATTGTATTGTTCATCTTTTGTTGGATACTAGAAAGCTGATTCATAGGTGTTTTTTGCTCTGTTTTAGGCTGTTCTTTAGTTACAGACTTACTTTCTTTGGTAACTTGATCGAGTTGCGATTTCAACGCTGCTTGTTCTTTAGCTAACTCCTCATACGCCTGAAGAATTTCTACTTTAGTATTCTTCTCAGTCGGTTTTTTCACCACCACACAAGCCTCCTCTTCAGGAATTTAAAATTCAAAATAATGAAAACGCTACAGACTGGTAACTATTTAGTGCTAGAACTACCAAAAGCCCTCATAGCTAAGTCTTGTGCTTGTTTTAATGCAGTTTGCAATTGGGCAGAAATACCTTCTATCTGCTCAGTTTGTTTCTTGATTGTTTCTTCCAGAGATTGAATTTTTAATTCGTAACTCTGTTTGTTAGATTCCCATTCTTTCTCAAATAAATCAGCCTCGATTTTAGCTTTCTGATTTGTTTCTTTAATTGCTTCTTCTCTAGCTTTCTTAACGGCTTCCTCAAGTTCGTTAGGAAATGTGCCTACTTTTTGTTGATAATCTGCAAATAGAGGCTGATGTTGGGTGAGTATTTTTTGTCGTTCCGTCCAGTCTTTCTCTTTATGTTGAGAATTTTCTTGTATTTCCCTTTCTTGTTGACGCTTGATTGCTTCGTAGCTGTCTGTATTGAATTTACGAGTTGTCTCTGACTTATATTGATATTCTTCTTCTTCTTCTTGGCGTTCTTTCGCTAAAAAATCATTATATACTTGCAGTTTTTCTTCATACTCTGCTTGCTCTTTTTGCCATTCTTTCCGCCTGAGAGCAATTTCTTTCTCTAGAGTTTCCTTTTTACTAATACTATCTTGTTCTAAGGTTTTAAGCTTTTCTTGATGTTCTTGACTTAAAATATCTAGAGTATCGGCAACAACTCTGATTTGCTGAAGCTCTTGTAGGCGTTGAGTTTCAATTTCTATTGCTTGGTTGAGTTCATCTAATTTAGAGTTTTCCTGAGCTAGTTTTTCTGATAATGCATTGAGAATACTGCCAAACTCTAGTTGTAAATCAGCTAAACCTTTAACAATACTATCAACTGTATATCTCGAAGCTGCTTGCAGAATTTCTTGACTTTTTGCCTTTTCTGCTTCCTCTTGTTTGGTTGCTATTTTAAATTCCAGCTTTTTCCTTTGGATCAGAATTTGTTGAAATGCTTGCATTAGTTGTTGTTTGCTGTCCTTGACTCCAACTGTAGTCATATTCCAACTCCGTTCTATAGGCAATAATTTATCGGGTAGCAAGCCATACCAATGACTACCCTATGCAGACATCAGAGTAGCCTTTGCATCGTATTTTTAGCGCAGTGTAAACACTGAAATAATTAACATCGGACACTGAGGTATACTACGAGTTATCCACAGTTGTGCCTTTATGTTTTTCTAAGTATATTTTTCCGTTTGGTTTTATAGTATTTTTGTACTAACAATATACCCAACCCAATTTGCCCTTGTCAAGAAAAAAATTGAAGCTATTTTACTAAAAAGACTATTGGCAGCTTCCAGCCACAGCGTTTTATAATTATTAATAAGGCGCTGTGGCATATGTAACTTTCTGTAAAGGAAATCTAAAAGAATTAACCCTAGTAGAAGCGCGGTTACACTCAGGCTAGATAATAGATGTGATCATCCTAATTGATACAAGCACAGTCCTAGACTTTTGTGATATCAATGTATACCAGTGAATCGACCAAGTATTCTGCAAGAACGGACATTGGACAAACCAGCCGGATTCTAGTAGTAGAAGATGAAGAACTAATCCAGGAAATGCTAGCTGTAGCCCTGGAAGAGGAGGGTTACGGGGTGATAACTGCCCCCGATGGGCGGTCTGCTGTAGAGTATCTCAAAAGTTTTGAAACCAACTCAGGGGAACTTCCCTTTGACTTGATCATCCTTGATTTGATGCTGCCTCAGATCAATGGTTTAGATATTTGCCGTTTGCTACGTCATCAAGGAAACCCAGTACCGATTTTAATGCTCAGCGCCAAGGGTAGCGAAACCGATCGCGTTTTGGGTTTGGAAGTGGGAGCAGATGACTATCTCACTAAACCCTTTAGTATGAGGGAATTAGTGGCTCGTTGTCGGGCTTTACTGCGGCGTCAGCGCTTAAGTACTTTGCCACAACTACCAGTATTAAAATTCAAGGATGTGACCTTAAATCCTCAAGAATGCCGCGTACTGGTTCGTGGTCAAGAGGTGAGTCTTTCTCCTAAAGAGTTTCGCCTGCTGGAACTATTTATGAGTTACGCCCGTCGGGTGTGGTCGCGGGAACAATTGCTAGACCAGGTTTGGGGTCCAGACTTCGTGGGGGATAGTAAAACCGTAGACGTTCACATCCGTTGGTTGCGGGAAAAATTAGAGCAAGACCCCAGCCATCCGGAATATATTGTGACTGTACGAGGTTTTGGCTATAGGTTTGGATAATTAGTTTAGATAGTTGTTAGTTTTGAGTAATCACCAAAAAACTAACGACTCAAATGCTCTTATTGGGATTTTTTCTGGGTTTAGCGGTAGGCATTGGGTTTTGGGTTTGGCAACAGGTTCAACTTAACCGCTACCTGAGACGCGTACTCCAACCGTTAACCCCGCATTCTTACAAAGTGGGACTGCCGCTGATTCCTGGGTTACGGCAGGAAATTATGTTAGTGAGGCAGCAGCGACAAGATTTGCAACAGTCGCTGCAAACTTACCAAGACCTGCTGGAATTTGCACCAGTGGGATATTTACAGGTGGATGAAGAAAATCAACTGTTGTGGTGCAATCAGCAGGCGCAGGAAATTTTATATCTGCAAAGGTGGCAACCAGGACAGGTACGGTTGTTGCTAGAGTTGGTAAGGTCTTATGAACTCGATCATTTAATTGAGCAAACTCGTGATTGGCAAAAACCACAGACCAAAGAGTGGGTATTTCACCCATCTTGTGATAATGCCGCAGAAATGCCGACAATAAAATCTCTGACTTTGCGTGCGTCCAGCTTGCCTTTACCCAACGGCCAAGTAGGGGTATTTTTAGAAAATCGTCAACCCCTATTAGATATAAATCAAGCACGCGATCGCTCTTTTTCTGATTTAGCACACGAACTCAGAACGCCTTTGACTTCGATTCGTTTGGTTGTAGAAACTTTACAAAATCGCTTGGAACCACCTTTAAATCGCTGGGTTAACCGCCTCATGCAAGAAGTCGATCGGCTAATTAATTTGGTGCAAAGCTGGTTAGAACTCACCCAAATGGAAACAAACCCCAACATGCAATTGCAAACCGAAGCTGTGGAATTGCGATCGCTAATTGCATCTGTTTGGGAAAATTTAGAACCTTTAGCACAGCGACAACATCTGTCTCTGACTTATTCGGGACCAGAAAATCTTTGGATTGAGGCAGACCCAGCCCGCATATACCAGGTTTTTCTCAACTTGCTGGACAACAGCATTAAATATAGTCTTCCTTCTACTTCCATTTACGTCCAGGCAAAAATCCTATCAACGAATAATAATGGCGGTAATGCTGGTTCCTCATCCCTCGAAATAAATCTTATTGATTCTGGAGTAGGCTTTGCCCAAGCAGATTTACCCCATATTTTTGAGCGATTTTATCGGGGAGATAAAGCCAGATCCCATTCCCCGCAGGATAATAATTCTATAGGGGCGATTGTTGGCAATGGCTTAGGTTTAGCGATCGTTCAACAAATTCTTCTAGCTCACGGTGGTTCAATCAAAGCAATGAACCATCCAGAAACTGGTGGGGCGTGGATGCAAATTCTATTTCCGCAAGTTATGGCAAACTGCCTGAGCCAAGACTATAGTTAAAAATATCTTCACGTTTGAGATTACAAGTGTGAAAGCTGTCCGTTACAGTCCCAATCCTCAAAGACCCCAACTGGCACGCGGTATTAGGCGTTTAGAACGGGATGTATTACGCATGGGAGCTTTGGTGGAACAATCATTTCGCCTCAGCCACCAAGCGTTATTTGCTCGTAACTTAGCAGCAGCTGAGGAACTTCCCCGATTAGATAAAAAAATCGATCGCTTTTATAGACAAATCGAATCAGATTGTACAGCGATTATGACGCTGCAATCACCTACGGCACAAGATTTGCGTTGCTTGAGTGCTTTTATGCAGCTCGTCCGGGATTTAGAGCGCATTGGCGATTATGCTAAGGATTTAGCGGAGATTGCTATTAAAATCTTTCCGTATGCGCCTCATACGTCTTTACCAGATATTGAAGTCATGTCCCGTCACGCTCAGGCAATGCTAGCAACTAGCTTAGTAGCTTTAGCAGAATTTGATGAAGCCGGTGGGCGGGGTTTAAAACACTTAGATGATACCGTAGACGACGCCTACGATCGCGTTTATCAGACTTTAGCCCAACAACGTGATGTCCCAGGCGTCGTTGAGCCAATTGTCCTGTTGGCATTGGCGATTCGTTGTCTGGAACGTATGGCAGATCACGCCACTAATATCGGTCAAAGGGTAGCATATATCGTCACTGGTCAACGCTGAGTTAAGGATTTAAACCCTAACTTTAACTAAGCGCTCTACCAAAGGTTTTTATCAATAGTATATATAAGTTTTAATAAAATACCAGAGAATTAAGTTAACTAAATATTTTACAAAAAGCTTACCTTTTCTTAAACTTACACAATTAAAGTAAGGGGTAAACAGCTAAATAAATTCCTTTTTTCTCAATATAAAAAATAGCTCTAACCAAAAGCTATTGTTTTGAGAAGGTTTTGACTTGGCTGCTAGTCGTTGAAATGTAAGCATAGATAAATATTGAATATAAAAAATATTAGATTTTTTAATAAGTTCAGATGCAATATTCCCTAATAGCCTGTATGGCTACGGTTCATGATGTATTCCACAATTCCCACTCTTAACTCTTCTAAGCTGTCAAACAACTCTACTGTAGAAGGACAGGTATCACAATACTTATTTAGCCGTCGGGAAGTAATTCCGCCTCGAAACGATGTACTTTGGCGTATTCAACATGGTGCAGTTCGTACCCTAACGTGGGGTGAAGACGGAACATTTATTACTCTTGGTTATTGGGGACTAGGAGATTTAATTGGCTATCCTTTGTCTAGAATTAAGCCATATCAAATCGAATGTCTGACAGCTGTAGAAGTCAGCATTGTCCCCGCTCATTTGTGGCATCAAGATGTTGATGCTTTCTTGTCTCACATTCAACAGGCGGAGGATTTATTGAGCATAGTGCATCGTAAACCAATGTCCTTACGTTTATGGCAGTTTCTGCTGTGGTTAAGTGAAAAATTTGGACGTGACATAGACAAAGGCAAGCTGATAGACCTGAATATTACCCATCAAGATATTGCAGAAGTTTTAAATACTACGCGAGTCACAATTACACGGCTACTACAGCAATTCGAGGAAGATGGAGCAATTTTACGTCACAAGCGCCGCATTATTTTGCGATTGCCAAAATACATTAATTAGTAATTTTAATTCAGCAGTATATTAATTTGCTTGTATTAATCACAGGACATAAGGTATAATCGGTGCTGTGATTTTGTGTGAAATAACCCAAAAGTAAAATGTTTTAAGCATTTTACCATCATTGGATTACTTAGGTGTGAGTGAAAGTAAAAAAATGACAAAACAATTCTGGAATCTTATTAAGGTTAGTCCGGTTGTTGTCGCCGCTACATTTTGCGCTGCGAATAGTGCATTTGCTGGTGAAGTTAACGACCAAATAACAAATGTTGCCCAGTTATCTGAAGCTCAAGAATCTAACAATATAGATCAGGTAACATCAGTTTCTCAATTTTCCGATGTCCAGCCAACAGATTGGGCATTCCAAGCTTTACAATCTCTAGTTGAGCGCTATGGCTGTATTGCAGGTTATCCTAACAGCACCTATCGCGGTAATCGTGCTTTGACCCGTTACGAATTTGCCGCAGGTTTGAATGCTTGTTTAGACCGAGTTAACGAACTGATTGCTACAGCTACAGCTGATTTGGTAAGCAAACAAGACTTAGCTACCCTACAGCGCTTACAAGAAGAATTTTCTGCTGAATTAGCAACCCTGCGCGGTCGTGTAGATGCTTTAGAAGCCCGCACTGCTGAATTAGAAGCTAATCAATTCTCGACTACAACCAAGTTAGTTGGGGAAGCAATTTTCAACATATCTCAAGCTTTTGGAGATGGAAGAGCAGTTCCAACTGGCGATCCGGTTCAAGATTTAGATGCCAATACTACCTTTGATGACCGCGTTCGTTTGAACCTGTACAGCAGTTTCTACGGTACAGACCAGTTGCAAATCCGTCTGAATGCTGGCAACATCATTTCCAACGCTGGTGTTACTGGTACTAACATGACCCGCTTGGGCTTTGACGGTAATACTACCAACAGCGTTAACATCGATAAAGTCAACTATGCATTCAACTTCAGTGATGCAGTACGGGTGAAAATTGATGCAGTTGGTGGTGAATTATACGAAAACGTCAACACCTTTAACCCTGACTTTGCTAGCTCTGGTAGAGGTGCCCTCTCCCGCTATGGACGTTTCAGCCCCATTTATCGCCAAGGTCAAGGTGGTGCTGGTGCGACTATTACTTTTAATCCTAAAGGTGCGATCAGTTTGACTGGCGCTTATCTAGCTAGAACTGCTAACGACCCCAATGTTAATAATGGTCTATTCAATGGTGATAGCGTTATCTTTGGTCAGTTATCTTTCCAACCTAGCAAAGCCTTTAATATTGGTCTAAGCTACGCTCGTACTTATCAAACAGATACTCAAGCTAATAACCTTTTCCAAGGTACAGGTAGCACTTTTGCTAACAACCCCTTTGGAGCTGGTAGTCGTGTTGAATCCAACAACTACGGCGTACAAGCTACTTTCCAATTTAGTCCTAAGTTGGCTCTGAGTGGTTGGGGTGGTTATGCAACAGCTGATGCGAAAACTGGTGTGAATGCGGGTACAGATGCAGATTCTTGGTGGTGGGCTGGCTCCGTTGCTTTAAAAGACTTTGGTGGAGAAGGTAACGTCTTAGGTGTTATCTTTGGTCAACCACCCAGAATTACTGGTGGTAGCATCAAAGATGTTGCCACTAATGTTGACCTAGACGACGATACCTCTTATCACTTAGAAGGTCTTTATAAGTTTAAGGTTTCTGATAATCTGCAAATCACACCTGGCTTGCTGGTAATCTTCAACCCAGAACACAACGATGCTAATAACACCATTTATGTAGGTACGCTGCGTACTACATTCTCCTTCTAAAATCGGAAATTAGATAAACAAAACCCCACCCTTGAAGGGTGGGGTTTTGTTTAGAAAGAAAATTCGTTATGTAGGATTATAATCTGGCTGATTTGATATATCTTTTGGGCTGCGATCGCTACTCCAAGCCCACCACACACAACCACAGTGGCAAGAATAGAATTCTTGCCATTTACGACGATGGTCTTCTGTAAGCACAGGCGATCGCCGATTTAACCAAACTTTTTCAGCTTCGAGGCTACTTGACGAGCAGGTAGGGCAACAAAACTCGTAAGCATGTATGGCCTTATTTGTCCATTCAGGTGGGAGGGGAGCAAAAGCGTCCATGATTAGGACAGGGAGTAGTGAGTAGGGAGTAGTGTAGTTCAATTAATTGAAAAACACTGTAAAATGAGTGAATCAATATTCTTAAAAACTTGGCTATTTTATTGAAAAATCTTAATTTGCAGAACCTTTCACCAATAAAAGACTTATTTTTTAAGAATATTAACAATAGATTACAAATCAAAGATTAACACAAAAAGTTTATCTTTTTCCGATTTCCCACCAGTTTTAAGGATTGGCGAGACGCCCACCCCACAAATCTATATAATTTTTGTGGGATGGGCATCTTGCTAGTGATAACTATTATCAATTCTCAGAAACTTGATATTTTAGCAACTAGTCAGTATGCACATTATGGCTAATAATTAAAATTATGGAGCCAAATGCTGAAATTCGCCGTTTATTAGATGTGATGCCTGCTTCTGGCCGGATGACGACAAAAATTGTTAGCAAGCCAGAGCAAGCAAAAGTGATTGACGCCTCCTTTCCTCAACCCTGGAATCAGGGGCGACCAATATACATTAATTTCGATTTGTGGCGTCGCCTAACAAAGCCACAACGAGACTTGCTGCTGTTACAGGTAGTTAGCTGGTTGACGGGGGTGAAGTGGTTTAAACCGGACATTTATCAAGGTGTAGTGCTGGCCGGGCTGTTGGGTGGATTATTGGAAGCAGCACAATCAGATCTGGTGGGTGTAGCTGTAGGTGGGGGATTAAGTGCGATCGCCCTTGTTCGCATCTGGCGGACTAATAAATCTCAAGAGTCGGAGTTAAACGCTGATGCAGCAGCAATTCGGGTAGCACAACGGCGCGGTTATTCAGAAGTTGAAGCAGCCCAGCATCTATTATCTGCGATTGAAGCGGTAGCCAAAATTGAAGGGCGTTCTAGTTTAAATTTTAGCGAATTGATTCGTTGCCAAAATTTACGAGCGATCGCTGGTTTGTCACCAGTGGGTATGCCAGAAAATTATCAGTAGAAATGAGTCATTATTCAGGAGTTAGCAGGCAGAAGGTAAAATCTGCTAAGTTATATAATTTATTGATTGACATTTGACATTTAATTACCTCTATTTACTTAAAAATTAGAAATCAACGTTTTTGCGAACCAAGGTAAACTAACTCTATATACAGCGAATTTCAAGTTGCTGGGCTACACAATTTCACTCTCAAAGCTAAACACAGAGGTGTTTTAGTTATGAATTCTACTGTATATAAATTTGAGCCAAATAAATTTAATTTTGCATGAACAATGTTAAACAAAAAAATCATCAAATATACTTCGAGATTACCTTTTCATTCTCCTTGGTTTATTATAATTATTTTTTCTGTTCTTGGTTTAATAGGTATTCTCAACCATTCGATGTGGCGAGATGAACTAAATCCCTGGCTTATTGTCAGAGATAGTGAATCTTTGGGGGATTTAATTGCAAATATTCGTTATGAAGGTCATCCTGTTTTATGGTATTTTTCTCTGACACTTCTGAGAAAAATAGTTGACAATCCTATTATTATGCAAATTTTTCATTGGGCAATTAGTGTTGTTTCAGTTACGATTTTTTGCCTATATAGCCCTTTTAATTATCAACAAAAATTCCTGTTTTCATTTGGTTATTTTACTTTTTACGAATATCTTTTAATTTCTCGAAACTATGCTTTCAGTGTATTGTTTACTTTTGCATTCTGTACAATTTTTTCATCCAGAAAAATAACTTATGCTTATTTAGCAATTTTATTGGGTTTACTAGCAAATAGTAGCGCTTATGGTTTATTAGTATCATTTTCTTTATCTTTGACATTGCTAGCTGAATTTTGTTTTGATAGCGAACATCGCAAGCAGTATTTTAATCAAAGTAAAAAATATGACTTATTTTTAAGTAGTTTAATTATCGTTTTCTCTTTTATTCTATCCATTTATATTATTACTCCTCCAACAGATAGTTATCTGTATGGCGGGTTAAATAATGGTTGGATAATGCAATTAGATTTACGTCACTTTTTAAGAAGCATAGGTAGAATATTTGGTAGCTATTTATTAATTATTCCTCAACATAGAAAATGGCTGGACTTAATTATTTGTGGAATAATTACTTTATTTATTGCAATTTTAACCTTGATTAAATTATCTAAAAAGCCAGTTCCTTTATTTTTATATATTATAGGAAATTGCATAATATTTGCCTTTACATACTTGAGATTTACAGGTATGCCTCGGCATTTTGGACATTTCTACTTAATTTTGATAGCAGCTTTATGGCTGGGAAGTTATTATCAAGAGTCTCTAGTTTTACTCAATAAGTTTTCTATTCATCCAAATTCAATTACATTTGTTCACAAATGGCATCATATCGCTTTAATGTTAATTCTTTATGTCCAGCTTTTGGGAGGTATTTATAGCTTTTCAAGAGATTTAGTTTTACCATTTTCTGCCAGTCGTGAGACTGCTCAATATATTCAAAAAGCTGGGTTAGATAATGAATTTATTGTTGCCAGTAGAGATGCGAATATGGCTCCTTTATCGGGTTATCTCAATCGAAAATTTTACTATCCTGAGCTTCAGAAAATGGGAAGTTTTACCCTATTTAACAAAGGTCGTCAAGATGTTGAACAAGCTGAGATATTAAGCCAAATTAATTCTCTATTCAAAAATCAAAGTGAGCAAAAGAAAATTTTGCTGATTTTAAATCAAAAACTGAATGTCAACCGCAATGATTTGAAGATTGTTCCGATTAAAGATTTTGAGAGAAATTGGGTGGATAGTGAACGATATTATCTTTATTGGGTAGGTGAAGTATAAGATAATACGCGACAAAATTTTGAAGTTCTCAAGCAGATTACAGCAGTGCATAGCAAGCAAGACATATTTCATTAAAGCTACACCAAGGAACTAATCCTGTTTTTTTAGGGATTTTACAGCACTGTTCTGTTTTAGAAACTAAAGGCTTGATTGTTCTGCAAGCAGAATATGTCGCCAAAACACCCAAAAGTCAAGCTTTTAGATCCTTTGACTAGCTTACCGCTGCTGATAAGTAGCTGTGATGGGTGAGGCTACTTTACACTGGAATAAGAGAATGTGTCGTTAATTGACTTAGATTTCAAAGACTGAGGAGTTTATTGATACCTTCTCCGTATTGGTTATGAACTACTTACCTTCTGTGGTAAAACTTAATTTAAATTCTGTCAGTTACTAACGGAGTTGATGAGAATGAACTTTATTATTTTTGTCTTAGCAGTGGCTTATGCGGGTGGCGTTTGGAAATTCTGGACTGGATTTGGACGGACTAATTTTAATCCAACTTTGACCAATCGCATTGGTTTATCTTTGCTATGGCCAGCTTTGTTTATTACTAATCAATCCTATCGCCGAAACTTTAGAAAGGCATTAAAGGGCTAGATTTTACTATTAAGTTATCTGAACTTGACGGTGACATAGAGCAGAATTCAGAATTCAGGATTCTGAATTCTGAATTAAAACAGGGTTTATACCTGGCTTTGGAAGTAAGTTTATCTACTCCATTTTCTTTAAAATCTGGCGTATATCTTAATATAAATCTGGTCTGACAACCCCCCTTTCGTAGTAGGAAAGGGGGGTTTGATCTACTCATCCTAAAAGGAGAGAAATTAGCGAAAGGATAAGTTCCTAATGTTTATTTGCCATTAGTGAGGAGATGGATTGCTCCACCCACAGCTGCACCATCAATAGCATTGCCAACGGTATCTTTACGATCGCCTGTAATTACACCGGTTAATGCGCTAGCGCCTGCACCGACACCGACATCTTGAGCAGCGTTCCGGTGACGGCGATCGCCTCTTAGTCCGTTTGCACCATTCACGGCTGCACCAGTGGCACCACCCTTAACAGCATTACCTAAGAAATCACCATTTCCCCTAATAGCCCCGGTTACCACATTGGCAGCAGCCCCAATACCGATATCGCGTAGTACTTGATCGTCAGCAGCGGCTGGTTTAGCGGGTACTAAAGTAACGCCAGCTAAACTTGCAGCCATGAGGCTGGGTAAAAGTGTGCGTTTTAGGATTGTATTCATTATGTTACCTTCTCAAAACATCAAACAATTGAATAAAGTTCAAAGTTACTGGAGTCAGACAAAATCTGATTTTTTCGTTTGGACAACAGCAACTATTTATTGTTTGAGAACATATATATAGTGACATTTACCAAGTCATAATTACTTCTACTAAAAGCATGAAGTTATATTCAGTCTAGAGAAGGCCTTGCCTATTTAGTAGGTAATTCTAGGGACTACGCATTGACAAAATAAATTAAATGTATAGTAGGATTTTTCGGACATGAAAGTTTGATTTCCAATGCTAAACCGCGTAGTGTTTACCGTATCTATCTAAAGGTAGTAGTCAAAATAGTTAAACTAACTCGTCGGGGTTAATATTTAATTCTCTGAGCTTAGCAGCCAAGCGTTCTGAACGCTCCCACCCTGTTTGTAGCAAATTACCTTGATGATCCCACCACCGCAACCAAGGTAATTCTAGATTCTGATAGCGACCTTGCCAAATTCCCAATTCTACACCCATTGGTTCAATCGGATAATGTCCGCGATCATTAGCAAGTATTAGCTGATATGCACCTCTGAGCAATTGATACACCTCGACGCTGGCTTTTTTCACTTCATAAATGCCATAAAAGGGAACTCTAATTGCTTGTTCATAAACCCAAAACTTACCTGTAATTGGTGTTTTGTCTCGTTCTTCGTCACCATTCCCAGAGACAAATTCCAAAACAATCAACGGCGCTACGTATTCTTGCCACAATACATAAGAACGGCGTACTTGACCATTTAAAGTCGGCGAGTTCTATTCATTTCTACCTAACCTACATTACTACTTTATATACAAAATAGTTTTGTGGTACACATCTTAATTTTATCATAATAATTATACTAACCCATCAAAGCGAGTAGTCTCGCTCTCCTGTATATTTATCTTTAGGTGCTACGGTTTGTACCATAACATGTCCATCTTCAATTTTTCTCATAGCGTTACGAAGTTCATTAAGTGACAGATTTACATAAATTTCTACTTCTACATCTGGTAAAAGAGATTCCCTAACTTGAATGATTTTTGTTACATGTTTCCCAATAATTTTCTCTAATTCATTCACATCATGAGCGCATTCTGCTCTAAATTTAAATACATAATCTTTGGTGTCTAATATTCCTCCTAAAAATGAGTGGAAATGAATATTTACGCTTTTTAAGATAATTGGATTTAAATGCTCAGGAATATTGTATATTTGAATCGCATTACGACCAAATCTAAACGCTTCTTCAATAGATTTTCCAGCGCCAACAGCATCATAGAATCCTACAGAAAACTCAAGTGCAGCTTTGTCGGTAATGCCTTGTCTTATTCCAATGACATACTGGATATGTTTACTAATTCCCTTCACTTGTAATTCTGAATAACACGCATTGAGGAGTACACACTTTACTTTGTCAGTGAATAACTCGAACAAACCTTCAAGAGCATCTGGATTAAGTAAAACAGCATTTCCAACCTCATCTTCTACTGCTAGACCATTTACTTCTCCATGTCCAGAAAAATGAACTATCTGTGGTTCATAATCCAACAGTGCCCGACGTAAGTCTCTGAGACGTACCGCGAATTTTGAACGGATTTTAAATTGCTCTCGATTTCTGGAACGTTGTAAACCTTCCTCAATTTCCCGAACTTCTTCATCTAAGCGTAGACGATTCGTATTTTTAGGATTTGCTGATAAAATTAAAATTTCTGTAACTTCATTCATATGAGTAACTTTTGCAAAAAGTTAAATTATCCATCAAGATTGATTCAAACGCTTACTTGGCATTAAGTTGGCTAATATTAATTTTACTAGGTACTTACAAGCTGAATTCAAAAACAAAAAAGGGTGGGACTTTCGACCCACCCCATACAAGATTACAAGAATATTCTGTTGCTATTAACCCAACAATTGCTTAGCCTTAGCTAACACATTATCAACGCTAAAACCAAACTTCTCTAGACAAACACCACCAGGAGCGGAAGCACCAAAGCGATCGATACTAACAACATCGCCTTCGGTACCTACGTACTTATGCCAACCGAAACTGGAGCCAGCTTCTACAGCTAAGCGCTTGGTGACAGCTTTCGGCAATACAGACTCTTTATAAGCTGCGTCCTGAGCTTCAAATAAATCCCACGCAGGTAGGGAAACAACACGGACTTTCTTACCTTCGGCTGTGAGTTTCTCGGCTGCGGTGACGGCGAGGCTCAATTCTGAACCAGTACCAATTATGATCAACTCTGGCGTCCCGTCGGAATCCACCACTGTGTAACCACCCTTGGTCACGCCCTCAATGGAAGTACCTGCCAAGTTGGGGACATTTTGACGGGTGAATGCCAACAAAGTTGGGGCATTTCCCTTTGCTCTTTCGATCGCCACCTTATAAGCACCAGAGGTTTCTGTTCCATCTGCGGGGCGAATCACCGTCAGGTTAGGAATAGCCCGCAGGGAAGCTAGGGTTTCGATAGGTTGGTGGGTTGGGCCATCTTCACCTTGTCCAATGGAGTCGTGAGTCATCACCCAAATCACCCCAGCTTGAGAGAGGGCGGATAAGCGGATGGCAGCACGCATATAGTCTGTGAAGATCAAGAACGTCGCGCCGTAGGGAATTAATCCCGAACTGTGCAACGCAATACCATTACAGATTGCGCCCATAGCGTGTTCCCGGACACCAAAGTGGATGTTGGGGTTTTGGTATTGCCCTTTCTGGAAGTCGCCTTTACCCTTGATTTCGGTAAGGTTTGAGTGGGTCAAGTCAGCAGAACCACCGATTAACTCAGGTAAAACTGCTGCTATTTTGTTGAGGCAGGTTTCTGAGTGTTTGCGGGTTGGCAGTCCTTTGTCTTCAGGAGTGTAAGTGGGTAGTACTTGATCCCAACCATCAGGTAGTTTGCTGCTGACATAGCGTTCAAATTCGGCTGCTTCTTGGGCATACTTAGCTTTGTAGTCAGCAAATGCTTCGTTCCACTCAGCTTCATAGCCTGCGCCGCGTTCTACTGCTTTGCGTGCATGATTGAGGGCGTCTTGGGGAACTACAAAAGGCTC
Source organism: Nostoc sp. CCY 9925 (assembly GCF_963920935.1). NCBI lineage: Bacteria > Bacillati > Cyanobacteriota > Cyanophyceae > Nostocales > Nostocaceae > Nostoc > Nostoc sp. CCY 9925. The sequence continues at coordinate 20,191 of NZ_CAWUDO010000046.1, forward strand.
GTATTCCCAACCCAAATTTTTACGTGTCAGTGCTATTTCGTCTCCACCCAAAGCAGCGCCGTGAACGCCAGCGGTGTTTGCTTTATTGGGGGAACCGTAACCGATGGTGGTTGTTACCTTAATAAAAGAAGGTTTATCGGTGACAGCTTTGGCTGCTTCAATTGCTTTGGCAATTCCTTCGAGGTCAGTGTTGCCTTCTTGAACGTGTTGGACATGCCAACCGTAAGCTTCAAACCGCTTAGAAACATCTTCAGTGAATGCCACATCTGTGGAACCGTCGATAGAGATGTGGTTGTCGTCGTACAGAGCGATGAGTTTGCCTAATCCCAAGTGTCCTGCGAAAGAACAAGCTTCACCAGAAATGCCTTCCATGTTGCAACCGTCACCCAGAATTACGTAGGTGTAATGGTCAACAATCTTGGCATCGGCTTTATTGTATTTTGCGGCGAGATGTGCTTCCGCGATCGCCAAACCAACTCCATTGGCAATTCCTTGACCTAGTGGTCCAGTGGTCACTTCCACGCCTGCGGTCATGAAGTTTTCTGGGTGTCCAGGGGTTTTAGATTCCCACTGACGAAATTGCTTGATATCTTCAATCGTTACGCTGTCGAAGCCTGCTAAGTAGAGCAGGGCATACTGCAACATCGAGCCATGGCCGGCGGACAAGACAAAGCGATCGCGATTAAACCATTTGGGATTTTTGGGATTAAACCGCAAAAAGCGATCCCATAGTACAAAGGCCATGGGAGCCGCGCCCATCGGCAGCCCTGGGTGTCCCGATTTTGCCTTTTCTACGGCGTCAATAGCCAAGAAGCGGATCGAGTTAATACAAAGTTCTTCGAGGGATTGGGTTGCAACAGCCATAATATGATTGTTTTTAACGACGGGTTAGCACTCTTTGAGCTTCTCACTCTTGCTGGGTTTCTTTTTCACAGTTCACGGTTAACAATTAACAGTTAACAGTTTTATTCATTGGGTTTGAGTTTCCCATATAAGCGTGGTAACTGTTCATTGATAACTGAACACTGATTAAAATTTCCCACAGTATCCTCATCATCCCATTCCCGATTGTCGATGGACAAGCGGGATGTCCGGAGTTTCTGGTGATAAATCAAGCTGATAATTGGGTCATATTGAACCCTTGGTCTATATCAGAATGATATCTATAGTACTTTTGGCACTGAGGATGGGGCATGGGGCAGAGGGGCAGAGGGACAGAGGGAGAGATAGAAAGTTCTTCCCTGCTGACTTCTGAATTCTGACTCCTGACTTGTTTTAAAGGTGTTTCTTAAAGGCCAGTGTGACATTATGACCGCCAAACCCGAAAGAATTGGATAGTGCCACTTCAACTTTTTGAGCGCGGCTAGAGTTTGGTACGTAATCTAAGTCACATTCTGGATCGGGATTTTCGAGGTTGATTGTTGGGGGAATTTGGTCATTAGCGATCGCCAGTACTGTTGCGACTGCTTCGATGCCTCCAGAACCGCCCAATAAATGACCTGTCATCGATTTGGTGGAACTGATTGCCACTTTATAGGCATGTTCTCCCAAGGCTTTTTTGATGGCTGAGGTTTCAGTTGAATCGTTAGCTGGCGTGCTAGTGCCGTGAGCATTAATGTAGCTGATTTGTTGGGGAGTTATTCCTGCATCCTTGAGAGCCAGTTCTATGGCTCTGGCTGCGCCTAGTCCACCGGGTACGGGGGAAGTTATGTGGTAAGCGTCACAGGTCATACCATAGCCGATCATTTCGGCATAAATGTGAGCGCCGCGACTGATGGCGTGTTCCAGTTCTTCTAGAATTAAAATTCCTGCACCTTCACCCAAAACAAAACCGTCGCGATCGCGGTCAAAGGGACGGCAAGCATGAGCTGGGTCATCATTACGAAAAGATAGCGCCTTGCAGGCAGCAAATCCAGCCACCGACAATGGTGTGACGGCGGCCTCTGTGCCACCGCAAATCATTGCTTTGGCATATCCCCCTTGAATTAAGCGAAAAGCATCTCCAATGGCGTTGGAGCCAGCCGCACAGGCAGTTACAGCACAGGAATTCGGTCCTTTAGCACCTGTGTGAATTGCTGTTAGTCCTGCTGCCATATTGGCAATCATCATCGGTATCATGAATGGACTACAGCGATCGGGCCCGCGGTTGAGGTAGACAGTTTGCTGATCTTCTAATACTTTGATGCCACCGACGCCAGAACCGATCATGACACCCACCTGTTCCGCGTTTAAGTCATTGATAACTAACTGCGCGTCAGATATAGCTTGTTTTGCTCCTGCAACCCCAAATTGGGCAAATCGATCCATCCGCTTGGCCTCTTTGCGCTCCAAGTAATCATGTGGATCGAAGTTTTTCACTTCACCAGCGATGCGGCAATCATGGCGAGACGCATCAAAAAATGTGATGTAGTCAATGCCATTGCGTCCACTCAATAATCCATCCCAATATTCTGTTGCTGTGTTACCAATAGGTGTAATCGCGCCAACACCAGTTACAACAACGCGTTTACGTGTAAGATCTGTCATGATTCAGTTAAAGGTGGCGAAAAAGCGAAAAGTCAAAGCGCCGGCTTCCGGCGATCTGAACTTTTCAAAACGAAGCAGGCAAAGAATTCGAGATTAGTGACTAGGTACTGGCGACTAGCTGCGAGAGAAAAATCTTCAAGAGTCCCCAATCCCCAATCCGCAATTCTCAATTAAGCTGATGTGGTAACTTTGTCGCTAATGTAATTTACAGCGTCTTGAACCGTTAAAATTCCTTCGGCAGCTTCGTCGGGAATTTCAATATCAAATTCTTCTTCCAAAGCCATTACTAATTCAACGGTATCTAAGGAATCAGCACCTAAATCTTCCATAAATGTCGATTCTGGTTTGATTTCGGTACCCTTGTCAACACTAAGCTGTTCGGCAACGATTTCTTTAACTTTGTCAAAAAGTTCCGTTTGGCTCATAGATATAAAGTCCTCAACTAATTGCTAGAATCTGCTCATTATAGGAGACATTTTTTTGAGCATATACATCTTATCGTCAAGCGCGATCGCCAGTATACTGCTAAAGCTTTTTCTGTTAGAAAACTCTAGCCTTGACTCAAAAGAATCGCTCAGTTTTCTTTGTACAGTTGAACAGTAGGGCGTACTGCGCCATCGCCGACACCGTGTAAATGCTTGTGTTTTCCGATTGATTATTGTCTAGAGCGATCGCTCTAACCCAAACTATAGTTATATGCTATCTCAGACACTAAAATACGCTTACTTTCCTGGTTGTGTTGCCCAAGGAGCATGTCGGGAACTTTATCAGTCAACTCAAGCCCTCACTCAAGCACTGGGCATTCAACTAGTTGAACTTAAAAAAGCTGCTTGCTGTGGTTCGGGAACCTTTAAAGAAGATTCCCAACTGCTGGAAGATACAGTCAACGCCAGAAATATTGCCCTAGCAGAAGAGTTAAATCTGCCGTTGCTTACCCATTGCAGCACTTGTCAAGGTGTTATCGGTCACGTTAACGAACATCTCAAGGAATGCCAAACCACTAACCCTGGCTACATCGAACAAGTCAATGGCTTGCTGCATAAAGAAGGCTGTTCGCCTTATCGTGGCAGTACTGATGTTAAACATCTCCTCTACGCCTTAGTAACAGATTACGGTTTAGAGGAAATTACCAAACGTGTGACTCGGAAATTAACTGGATTAAAATGTGCGGCTTTTTATGGCTGTTATCTCCTCCGCGCTCAAAAGTCTATGCCTTATGACGACCCTTTCCAACCAGAAGCAATGGAAAATGTTTTTCGGGCGGTGGGTGCAACACCAATTTATTACCGAGGTCGGACACAATGTTGTGGTTGGCCGCTTTCTAGTTATGCCACTACCCAATCTTTCAAGATGGCGGGGATGCATATTCAGGAAGCCTTAGCTTTGGGTGCTGATTGTATGGTTACACCTTGTCCTTTGTGCCACTTAAATTTAGATTCCCGCCAGCCAGAGGTGGAAAAGGTAATCGAACAAAGGCTAGGTTTACCAGTGTTACATTTACCCCAGTTGATTGCTTTAGCTGTTGGGGTGAGTCCAAAAGAACTGGGTTTAGACCGGCACATTGTTTCTACAAAGCCAGTGTTAGAGAAATTGGGCTTTTTTTGATCGTCCTTTGTCATTAGTCATTAGTCATTAGCAAAGGACAAAGGACTAATGACTAATGACTCATACTAGCTATTGTTGAGTTTACGTTGCAATTCTTTTAAGGATTGATAGATATCTGGCAGGCGATGGTAAATAGCAGATGCCTTGAGATATACTTTGTGGGGCATTGCAGGAGTTCCTGAGACAATTTCTCCTGGTGCAACATCACTGAGAATTCCAGTTTGGGCAGATACTATCGCCCCATCTCCCAACTTCACTTTATTGGCGATTCCCGCTTGTCCAGCTAAGATAACGCGATTTCCCAGTTTGACAGCGCCCGATAAGCCGGCCTGACCTGCAATAGCACAACCAGAACCTATTTGGCAACCGTGGCCTATTTGCACTAAGTTGTCAATTACTGTATTTCGGCCTACCCGTGTTTCCCCTACGGCTGGCCGGTCAACGGCACTATTGCAGCCAATTACCACGCCATCTTCTAAAACTGTATAGCCGGATTGTTCCATTTTGAACCAACCAGTACGGGTAGGAACAAAACCAAAGCCTTCTGCGCCGATGACAGCGCCACTGTGAATAACGCAATCTGCACCAATGTGGGTGCGTTCGTGGATGGTGCAATTGGCGTGTAAAATAGTGCGATCGCCTATTTTGACATCTGGATAGACCACCACATTCGGATGGATAATTGCATCATTGCCAACTTCCACCCCTTGTTCAATCACAACGTGAGGGCCAATATAAACATGACTACCAATTTTTGCTGTGGAGTGAATCACAGCACTGGGATGAATTTCTGGGGCGGGGCGATATGGTTGGTAAAAAATTGCGATCGCTTTAGCAAACAACAATCGCGGTTCTGGAGTACTTAACCAGACAATACCATGTTGTTGTGCGATCGCCTGTAACTTTTCATCCTGGGGCAAAATTAAAGCACTAGCATTGGTCTTAGCGATAAAAGATCCAAATTTTGCCCCCTCCACGTAGCTGAGATTGCCTTTATTAGCCTCATCAATAGCCGCGACTCCTGTAATTTCTGGGTCATGGTCTGGATCAACACTCAGGCTATGAACCGTAGCTGCGTCGCCGAATTGGTGTAAGATTTCGCTGAATTTCATTAGTAAAAAACGCAAATCAAAGTTCTAAGGTTATTACATCAGTAACACGCTAAGATACCATTGCGTTTATCAATCAGCTATTACACTGAGAAAATCTCAAAAAACCACATACCGTAATGAGGATTAGGGAGTGGGGAGATGAGGAGATGGGGGAGTGTGGGGAGAAAAGGGGGCAAGATTTCTTTCCATCCTCCCACACCTCCCAATACGCTTGGGTTAAGGAAATTTATCTGTTTAGGCAGGCTGTTGTTGAGCAGGGGAAGCAGGGGAGGCAGGGGGAGAGAAAAAGGGTTATCCCAAGCGTATTGCCACACCTCCCATACCCCATCCCTTTTTAGCTTCGTAAAGCTAACGCTTCTTTTTCCAGGTTTTCATCCATCCAAGAAAACATATCAGCAATTGATCTAACCATATCTTGAACTCCATCACGAAAGAGTTCAACATCTTTTTCTGACTTGGTGTAGAGTTGGGTTACTTGAATTAATTCATCTGTATGTTCTGGATCTAAGTAGCAATGCAGATGAAAATATTCAATTGTATGGTCATCAATCCCCTTAAATATTTTGCGAAGTCCTTGGATATATTTGGTGAAGATAGCGGGTAGAACTTGCTCAATTGCAGCAAATCTTCCTAAGGAACGCACTATGGGTTCATCATCGCAAAACTCAAATTTCTTAAAGCGTAACGCTGGAATCAGAAATGCTCCATCGTCTGCATTCACATCAATTTTAGGACAATCAATACCTTCCATAAAGCGCATAAAAAGTGCCACATGAGCGAGGTCTGGCTTGAGTTGTCCATGCTCTGTAAACGCATTTTCTAGCATAATGGTTCTAGCATAGTAACTATCCATTTTTGAGGCAACTTTCAAAAAAGCCATATTGAATCTATTTGAGCCAGGTAGCATTTTCATCGCAAACTGGCGGATTGCGTCTTGTGATAATTCTCCGTTGGCAAAGCGCTGCACAAAGGGATGCAGAGATAAATCCTGTGCAGTTGTTATCTCTAATAAAATTTGGTGGAGTTGCTTGGATGTGTGAGTGTCTAAAGAAAGAATTGTAGCCATTTCTTTTGCTGAACAGTGGGTTGTTGTTGATACTGAATTGTCTAATTTGGCGCCAATCATGAATAATGAATCGCGCAGTTTGCATAGCAAAAAAATGCATATCTTTTCTAACTATGCTTTAGACTTTATTTGCAAATGATGATAAAGAATTAGATTTTTTAGAGTTTTATTAAGTATTAAAATCGACATTTGTTAACCGTAGTTAAACGTAAATTTCAAACTTTATACTCCCCAAAAATCCAAATTTTTGGCTAACTAAACCGTATTGTTAGCCTTGCCGAGCAATTTGCTACGCCTGTAGCAAGTCAATTTCAGTATAAGCTCGGTTTTATTCCTGAATGAAATATTAATCTTTAATCTTTTTATACGCAAGAATAAAAATATCTGTTGACCAAATCTTTATTTTTTCAAACTATTTATTAATTTTGTATAAAATTATAAATTAACTTGTGTGTTCCAACAGTTCACTCAGTCTCAAAATACTCTGGAATTTGCCAGAAAATGCAATATTTTGAAAAAGGTTTTACCAGAGAAAAAGACTTACAGCACAAGGTTTTAGGATCTAGAATATAAGATTTATGTTTACTCAGATATACTGGATTTTTTTGGTTTTTTATTGCCTTGCTATAACTGGTCTAAATAATTCATATTCATGCCTAAGTCCTGAGTGCAATCTCAGAGAGACAGTAAAATTATGCATCTAAATACTAATAATTTGAATTTTAAGAACAAAAGAGAGTAAAAAACTTTGTTTAAGCAATATTTACGAGTCTTTACTAATGTTAACTTCAGATATTTACAATTTCCTCAACTTGTAACCAACCATAGTTTATGCTGCAATGAGTGAAACACATGTTCAATGGCCATACCTGTTAAGATTGTGGTATCTCCAGAATCCAGCTAGAATAACGTTTTCAGACATTAAAATCTAAACAGCGAGGATTGCTTATAGCTAGGGAGGAAAAGGAACTGCTCTTAAATCTTGACTTAGACATCTTTATCTAGTCCTGTCTAAGCATTTACAATTGTCTGGTGTGATTACAGCAATAGATAGAAAAGTAGACCGCCCAATTAAGCAAAACCAACCAAGAATTACAACATGATGTTATGCAACGTCAGCAGATAGATAGGTTGCTACGTCAAGCTCAAGAAGATTTAGAAATACGAGTTGAGGAACGTACCGCTGAACTTTCCCGTGCGAATGCACTTTTGCAACAGGAAATCCGTGAACGGCAAGCTGCGCTACACGAACGCCAACGTGCTGAAGAAGCATTGCAGCAGAGTGAGAAGCTTTATCGTCAGTTGGTTGAGAGTCAAACTGACGTGATTGTTCGGACTGACTTGCAAGGAAAACTGACTTTTGCTAATGCAGCCGCGTGCAAAACATTTGGCTCAGAGTTGGATGAGTTGGTTGGTGAATCTATATTTAATTTTTTTCATCCAGATGATTTACCTCAATCGCGGGAAAACATGGCAACTTTAGCGTTTCCGCCCTATTGCTTGAAGGTTTATGAGCAACGCGCATTGACAGTTAAAGGTATTCGCTGGTTTCAATGGAATGTTACTGCAATTACAGATGATCGCGGACAGGTGACTGAAACTCAAGGAGTAGCAAGAGATGTCACTGAACGCAAGCAGGCGGAACAAAAAATCTCTGAACAAGCAGCTTTACTAGATATTGCTACTGACGCGATCTTAGTTCAAGATTTCCAATGCCAAATCTTATTTTGGAATAAAGGTGCAGAGCGTCTGTACGGTTGGCAAGCTTATGAAGTTATAGGTAAAAACCCTGACAAGCTTTTATATAAAAAAACTTCACCACAGCTAAAAGTAGCTCTCCAAAATGTGATTGAGTCTGGCTCATGGCAGGGTGAGCTATATAAAGTTACAAAATCTGGTAAGGAAATTATCACAGAAAGCCGCTGGACACTGATGCGTGATGAAACGGCGCAACCTAAATCCATCCTCACTGTTGATACCGATATTACTGAGAAAAAACAACTCCAAGCTCAATTTCTTCGCGCCCAACGGTTGGAGAGTCTCGGCACCCTGGCTAGTGGTATTGCCCACGACCTCAACAATATATTGACGCCGATTATGTCCTCCTCTCAAATGTTGGCGCTCAAACTTCCCAATCTTGATGTACGTAATCAGCAACTGCTGAAGCTTCTGGAAGATAACTCTAAACGTGCAGCTGATTTGGTCAAGCAGATTCTGACGTTTGCACGCGGAGGGTTTGAAGGCAGAGGCGTTTGTTTGCAAATTGAATATCTGTTATTAGAAATTGAACAAATAATTAATAGTACCTTTCCCAAATCCATCAAAATTAGTAAGAATTTACCCAAGGAAAACCTTTGGACAATCTTGGCAGATCCTACTCAAATACATCAGGTATTAATGAACCTGTGCGTCAATGCTCGTGATGCAATGCCCAAGGGTGGCACCCTATATATTTGTGCAGAAAATCTATTCGTTGATGAAAACTTTGCCAAAATGAATTTGGATGCTCACGTAGGGCCGTATGTAGTTATAACTATAAAAGATACAGGATTTGGGATTCCACCGCTGATTTTTGAGCGAATTTTTGAACCTTTTTTTACAACTAAGGAATTAGGCAAGGGTACAGGACTAGGTTTGCCTACTGTGATTGGCATTGTCGAAAAACATGGTGGTTTTGTAAATGTTGAGAGTGAGGTAGGCAAGGGTACTCAATTTCAGGTTTATTTACCAGCTATCAAAGAAAAAACAACGCAGGAAGCAGAGAAATCAGAATTGCTCAATGGCAAAGGAGAGTTAATTCTGATTGTGGATGATGAAACTGCCATCCTGGAAATCACTAAAACTTCATTAGAAGACCATAACTACAAAACTTTGACAGCTAGTAATGGCATTGAGGCGATCTCATTGTACGCAGAACATAAAAATACGATTAGTGTAGTGTTGATGGATATGATGATGCCATCAATGGATGGGTTAACTACTATCCGCATCCTCCAACAGATGAATGCACAAGTTCAGGTTGTTGGCATCAGTGGCATGACTTCAAACAGCCAACTTGCAGAAGTTACTGAGGCTGGCATCAATGTATTCTTGCGTAAGCCCTACACTTTCCATGAATTATTACACGCTATTAACAATGTCTTGAGCAAGCCATAGCTTTGAGCTTTTAGCGGCTGGTACGCCCTCAGTAGTAGCTGCCAAAAGGCGGGGGAAAAGGTAAGGGGAAAAGGGTAAAGGTTTAAAACTTTTACCCTTTTAGGACTTACGCAAAAACTCTCTAAAACTCTTATTTCTTTGTGTCCTACCCTGCGGGAAGCCGCTTTGCGTCTATGCGTCCTTTGCGGTTCGTTATTTCATGATTTTGCGTAAGTCCTGCCTTTTTCCAATCTCTACGTAAAGTATTGTATATACGATCGCGATAACTCGTAATTATTAAGCTATAGGTAAAACTAGGGGCTTGAAATCAAGAATATAAATTGTTTTTGTCCATCAATGGATTGTGAATCATAGAACCTAAATGAATCTAAATTAATGACGAATTGCAGATTATTTCGTTACTTTGCAATCCTTGACTATGGATTTTCAGGAAAATGTTAAGACTTTATCATTTAATACTAGGTTTGATTTTAGTGCTATTAATCCCGGTGGGAGCAAAATTTGTTCTCCCGCGCTTTTCTCCAAAGAAAGCGCCAAATCCTCCTGCCGTATCAAAACTTTCCAACTCTGCTGAGGGAAATGTCTGGCAGAAAATTCTCGGAAATACTACTGCTCCAACTAACTGGCAAGTTGCTGTTTGTAATGGAAATGCGCCTTTGTTATGTATCTCCTCTAAGGGAAAAGTTTTGGGTACAGTTGAGATTAACATTTACCCACTAGAAAAGATTCCAGATTTTCAAAAGAAACTTGTAGCTGCGGGGATTCCAACTGGTTCTGAAATTGACTACCAAAGTTCTAAATATCAAAGTCAGCTTTTGGCAGCACTCAAGGCTTGGGTTGCAGACAACTATGCTACTTTTGCCAAAGACCGTCAAGCTCAATATGGAAGGGAGATTATTTTATCAACCTACCCACCGCAACCAGTACCAATTGGTAAACTTCAGGGAATCCGCTATGGGTTTGCTGGACTTAACCAAGAAGGTGGAGTACAAGAGCAACATATCGGTCATGTTGCCTTTGACGGGGCTAGACTTTACGTAATTACGACTGCCTTTGATTCAGGTACTCAAACAGGTAAGTTTGAAAAACTGGAAAATTTGGCTATTTTTCAACCTTATTTATACGCGATCGCCGGAGATTTGCGTTTACCGCAGTAGGGATTGGGGATTGGGTATTGGTGACTAGGGATTAGGGATTGGGGATTAGGAATTGGGTCTTGAGTATTAGAAAAACCTCACCAGTCCCCAGTTCCCAGTCCCCCATCAATCTAAATCTCAGCCACCGCCCGTTCAATTAAGCGACGTGCCAAAGTTTGCGTACCTGTGTGTTCATAATAATTGGTTGATACATCCAGGAACGCCGCGAGGTAGTCTAATTTGTCATCGGCGACATCCGCAAAACTTTGCAAGTTGTGGACAACTTTTTGTGGCGTTAAATTATTGGCGTTAACTAACCCACTCATCCAACCTTTAACTGAGTCAAAGCTTTCGCCGATAAAATTGAGTTTACTGCCAGCATTGTTACCCGGAATCACATCTTTGATATTTTGGAAAGTTGAGTTTTGCTCTAACTCCTGGGGATTTGTCTGATTCAGACCGGATATGGCTTTGCTGATGAAGTCTGGGCCTAGAGGTATCAAACCATCAACACAAACTAAGGCTACCATGCGGATGAGTGACTCACCGCTATACTCTCCCAAAGAAGCAACAAAATCCCCAATACTATCTCCGGGAATGCCGTTAATTTGACAGAAGGCTACCAATTCAGCGACTAATTTTAATGTCAAATCGATGGTTTGGGCTTTGTCAGGTTTGGGAGTGACAGAGTTTAAAAAACCCAACAAAGGAATTTTCTCACCGACTTTGTTAGCTAAAGCTGCTGCACCAAGGGCTTTATCTGTATTATCAACGGTTTGATATAGCCACAAAGCTGTTTGATATCCCTGAGATTTATCGTTGAACAGATAAATGGCTCGTTCGCCAATTTGCTGAATTAAATCTTCGTCGGTTTCGAGAGTAACTGTCTTAATTGTGTTGACAAAGCCGACGGTATTTTGCCACTGGCCAGGAGCAACAAAATCGAGGGAATTTAACAAAGAAACAGTTAAGCCGCCGGTTGGTAATTCATCAACCAACTGAAAAATCGATTTGCTCACAAAAATCTCCTTATTTCAGGTTTATTATCTTGAGAATGCGGCTCATTTGAGTTTAGCTAGACCCTTGAGATTAAATTTTTCTAGCCAATCTGCGCGATCGCTAGCTGTAAACGACGGATCGCGAGAAAGTACTTTTACTTGATACTTCCCTACTAAAATTGCAGTTTGCGTGTTACCTAGTTCTACTGCGGGATAACCGCCAATTTTTTTGGTGCTTTTCGAGAACTTTGCTGCTGTTGCTGGTACGCTGCTGGTATCGGAAATAGAGAGCAGAGCTATATCTTTACCGCCTTTTTTCAACTTCGCTTCAGCAAAACCCTTTTTCTCTTGGGTATAGACGCGTTGGTAGCCACCACTAGCATCTGGGAAAAATTTGTTAAATTCGCTACCTTGAGTTGCTGTCTTAGCCACGGCTTGACCGCTTTTTTGCTTAGTGCTGTCTTGCTGCGCCTGGTCGAAACGTCCTGGTGTTTTTGCAGTACAAGATGTTGTCAGTAGTATTACTGAAAGTAACAACGCAGCTAAAACTCTACGCCCACGGTGTAAAACCATTTTGGATTCTCCTGATACTTGAGCTTTGAGGCAATTATCTGCGGTGCTAGTGATTTTGACTCAGAAAATTTACTTTTTGATAATGATTGTTGGGTATTTATAGTAATCGGCTTTGATTTTTGAAATTATTTACACAGGTACAGACGCGATTAATCGCATCTGTACAAGAATAGGGATTAGCCTTTTCGAGGTGTACGGTGGTTTTTCAGGCAATCAAATAGGAGTCGTATAGTTAACTGCGGTAAGCAATAACAGCATAAAACGGATCTCCTCCGGGTGCGCCCAGCCACTGTAAAAAATTCGGTACTGTTGATTTATGAACGATAACTTCTGGGGTGCTAAATCCTGGTACTGAGGCGAAGTAACCCTTGACTAATTCCACTCGTTGTGGTTCTGAAGCTTCCCGCCAAGCTTGAATCGCTTTTTGAAAGAACATCCGGTTAGAAAAGCTGATGATGGCCACACCACCGGGTTTGAGGATGCGGTGAATTTCGGAAAATATTGCTTCTGGATATTGGACATACTGCACAGATACGCAATTGAGAACCGCATCAAAATCTTCATTTGGCAAAGGAAGTTGGGGATTTTCGTTGAGGTTTTGCACAAAGTAATGATTTAGGCGGGGATTGCGTCCTAGTTCTTCGCCGTTGAGTCCGTGTCCCTCGATATGGGAAAATTGGATCTCTTCTGGCAGATGGGAGACCCAGCTGCTCATCATATCAAGGATGCGGGTGTTGGGTTTGAGGCGATCGCGATATAAATCCGTTAGTTGTTGAATAAATCCTTCATCTACATGAGTGACGAAGCGAGGATAAGCGTAGAATAGGCGATCGTCTGTGTCGTCTAATTTTAAGCGTTCATTCGGTCTTAGCTGCATAAATCTCTCGTGTAGATAACTTTTTTCCAAAAATGCGGCAATTTCAGGTATTTTTAAACAACCACTCTGTAACATATTTTAATAATAGTAAGATACATCCGACAAAAGTCAGAAGACAGAATTCATAACTAAGAAGTAAAACAAGTTTTATGTCTGGCTTTAAGGGCTAGTTTGTGGTAATAGTTCAGGAGTTAGGAGTTAGGAGGAGGCAGTGGGATCTTGAGGTTTACCTTATGAGCAACTGCCATTAGGAATAGTTGAAAAATCAATGATTGTATACCTAGTTTATTTTTCTCAAATTATCAAGTTTGTGTATTTAAACCTTGTTAATTCTGAATTCTGAAGTCTTATATCAAACTTGATCATCCATCATAAAATAAGTCCACATAGCAGCATCTATATTCTTCTAAATTTCAATGTTTTACAAATTACAGTTTTTGCAGTATATTTGGCGCAAAATCCTGCTGTTAGCAGCATCACCCCATTTGACTTTGTTAGTTTGGATACTACCTTTATTAATATTCAATTCTGGTTATAACAGCCTGATAGCACATGATGAAGCGCTTTATGCTTCACGGGCACGTCTGATGTTTGATTCTGGTAATTGGATAGCACCTTGGGAAAAGGCACATCACAAAACTCCTGGACCTTATTGGTTAATTGCCAGTTTCTATAGGTTGTTTGGCATCAATGATATTAGTGCGCGTCTTCCTAGCATGATTACAGGAATTCTGTGCTTATGGCTTGTATATGAAATCGGCAAAATTATTCTGGGTAAAAAATTAGCTTGGCTAGCATCTGCAATTTTAAGTGTGGAATTTCTCTGGCTGCAATCTTGTCGTTTAAGTACACCTGATGTGCCTCTAGTTTTCTTGGTAATTTTAGCGATTTTGTCTTTTTTGAAAGCAGAGTTAAATCCGAAAAAACGGTACTTTTGGAGTTTTATTGCTGGTTTAAGTCTAGGTTTGGGCTTCTTAGTCAGAAGCTTTATGATTTTTATACCAATCTTAGCTTTATTGCCTTATTTAATTTTGGATCGTAGGCGTCATCGTCATCTGACTAACCCTATTTTATATTTAGGCTTTTTCGTGGGTTTGATTCCTACCTTCGTTTGGCTATGGCTGAGTTGGTTACATTATGGAAATCAAAGTTTTGAGGAGTTGTACAAGTTTGTAATATATCAAGGTAGTAATGGTAATGATAATTATCATACGAATTTTCTCTTCTATGTATGGAATATCGCCCTCAAAGGATTTCCCTGGGCTTTTTTCGGAATTTTAGGACTATTTTTGGCTATTCGTCGCCCCTTGCGCTACCAATTGTTACTAGTTGGATTTCCAATTATCTTCTTTATTGAAATTAGTATTTTTACGACTCGTTTTTCTCACTATAGTCTTTGCCTTTATCCTTTCGTCGCTTTGTTTGCATCTGTGGGTTTAAACTGGCTAGGCAAAATTTACGAGTTAGAAATTCCCCCACAATCCTCTATTCAAAAAGGTAAAAAAAATATATTAAACTTTTTTGCCAAGCAGAATCTTCCCCGAAACTTCAGTTATGGCTTTGGCGGGTTTGGTGTTTTACTTATCATTGCCAGTATTGTGGTTCTTGCTTGGGGTAGTCCCGATATCCGCAAGTATGTAATTATTGGCTTGGCTATGGGATTGGGTTGGTTAATTTTACCTGTAGTGTGGATTGGTCGTTATCATTTTGGCAAAAAGTTTCTCACAACTCGTTATTGGATTGCAGGTTGGTTAATTCCCTGTTGGTTAGCTTTAGCGGCGATGGGGACTACGGGACTATTAAGTGACTATAACCCGGCTTTAAGAGTTTTTCTGCAACAAAGTGCGATCGCTTCCATTCTAAAAACTAATCCGATATACTTTGTGGAAATAGATGATAAAGTCCAAGTGCTGCTCGATTTCTACATTGCTATTGACGATAAACGAGTAGCCTCCTTTTCCGAAGTACCAGCTAATAGCTATGCTTGGACTTCTAAAGATCAATCCCCTAAGTTATCCAGACCTCATCGCGTTCTCGCTACTGTCAAAGAGTACCAGTTTATTCAACTACTTCCTTAAATTTTGTCATTTGTCATTTGTCCTTTGCCTAAAACTAATTACCAATCCCCAGTCCCTAAAAAACAGCTATTGCCAAAACATATTAATTTAGATAGTATATGAATATTACGCATACTAAATATTTTAGCAAATGGTTTCTACATCTAATGAATCCCCAACTTTAGAGTCGTGGCAGCAAAACCTTGCACCATATAATTTGGGCTACAGAATCAAATTACTCTCGCAACTACTTGGACGTAAGTTTACTGATAGACTAGAACCCTTTGGGTTGACGCCATTTCACTGGTTGGTGTTGTGCTGTCTTTGGCAAGAAGATGGTTTACCTACCTCTAGTATCGGGGACAAACTCAAACAAGTGGGCGGTACTCTAACTGGGGTACTAGACCGGATGGAAGAACGTGGCTTGGTACGTCGGGAACGCGATACTCATGACCGCCGCATCTGGCGAATCTGGCTAACGGATGCAGGTAAAGAACTACAAACTGTCTTACCTCCAATCGCCGCAGCAGTCCGTGATGAGGCGATGAATGGTATCTCCTTTGCTGACCGGGAACTGTTTTCCCAAATCTTGAATCAGGCCATCGCTAACCTCTCCTAAGATCCTCCCACAATCACCCAACCGGAGGAAGCAAGGTTAAGATTTATTTTGAGAAAATATTACGCATACTAAATAAAAGCCAGATAAAGGCTCGTAACTAAATAATACGTATTCTAAATAAACGACAGTTAATCAAATCATTCTGCAAGGACTTAAAAATTATGGCTGCCAATAGCTTGAACGGACGCAAGGATAACCAAACCCCAGTTTTAGAAAAAGAATTGATTACAGATTCAGAGACTTTAGAAGCTGTAGAGACAGTTGAAGCACCTGTTATAACTCCCAAGACAGAAAAAGAAGTTCCACCGAAGCGTAAAAAACCCATTGGTTTGATTTTGGCAGGATTAGGTGTAGGTGCGATCGCCGCAGGTGCTTTTGGCTATAACTACTGGCAATATTCCTCTACCCACCAACAAACAGATAACGCCACGATTGTGGGAAATATTCACCAAATTAGTAGCCGCATTCCCGGAACTGTGACCCAAGTGCTGGTGAATGATAATCAACTAGTGCAACCGGGACAGTTGTTAGTGAAGTTAGATCCACGGGACTATGAAAGTAAAGTCCAACAAGCACAAGCAGCATTAGAAAATGCGCGTGGTCAGGCGCAAGCCGCGCAAGCGAATATTGCCTTAGCTTCAGAAACCACCACTGGTAAGACAACTCAGGCGCAAGGGGATGTCAGCAATGCTGTTGCAGCAATTTCTACTGCACAAGCAGCAGTCCAAGAAGCGCAAGCCGGCATACCAGCGGCGCAAGCGGAAGTCAAGTTAGCCCAAGCAGGGATTCCCGCAGCCCAGGCGCAGGTAGCCCAAGCAAATGCCAACTTAGAAAAAGCCCAAGCAGATTACAATCGTTACAACGAATTGTATAAATCGGGTGCGATCGCTCGTCAGCAATTAGACACAGCCAAAGCGGCATATGATGTAGCTGTAGCGCAGAAAAATGCTGCTGTTCAGGGAGTAGAACAAGCCCAAGCCAGATTAGCCTCGGCCAAAGTTGGCGTCGCCAAAGCCCAATCTCAGTTAGCACAAGCCCAAGAAAGTGTAGTCAGCGCCCAAGCGAAATTGGCTGCATCCAAGGGAGGATTACAACAAGCGACAGCAGGCGGCCAAGATACAACAGCAAAACGTAGTCAATACGAAGCAGCAAAAGCAGCGATCGCTCAATCAGAAGCATCTCTCAAAGACGCGCAATTGCAACTATCCTACGTTAATGTTACCGCTCCTAGTGCTGGACGCATAGGTAGGAAAAACGTGGAAGTTGGTAACCGAGTTGCAGCGGGAACACCATTAATGGCGATCGTGGATAATCAGAATTGGGTAGTTGCAAACTTCAAAGAAACTCAATTAGAAAAGATGCGGCCAGGAGAACCAGTAGAAATCAAACTGGATGCCTTTCCTCATCATAGTTTTGTTGGTCGTGTTGACAGTATTTCCCCAGCTTCCGGCGCTCAGTTTGCCTTATTGCCACCAGATAATGCTACAGGTAACTTTACCAAAATTGTACAGCGCATCCCGGTAAAAATAGTTTTCGACCAAAAGAGTATTCAAGGATACGAATCGCGGATTACACCAGGGATGTCTGCGGAAGTTGCAGTGGAAGTTAAGTAGTACCAAAGTGCTTGCAAATAGATGAAAAACATCTTTCTGCTTATGACTTCAGAGAGGCGTATCAAGATCAGGCCAGATGATATCTATGAAAGCAGATTGGTATAAAAACAACTGACATGAAAAAACCGCTACTACCTGCATTAAGGTCAAGAAACTACCAGCTGTTTTTTGCCGGACAAGGTATTTCCCTGATTGGGACGTGGATGACACAACTTGCCACGATTTGGCTAGTTTATGACTTGACGAACTCCCCATTAATGCTAGGAGTTGTAGGATTTTCGAGTCAAATTCCTAGCTTTTTTTTAGCTCCCTTTGGTGGAGTATTTGTAGATCGCTTTTCTCGATATCGTACCTTAATTGGTACGCAAATCTTGGCGATGATTCAGTCGTTAGCATTAGCAGCGTTGGCGCTGACTGGTGTAATCCAGGTATGGCAAATCATCGCCTTGAGTTTGTTTCAAGGATTTATTAACGCCTTAGATGCACCAGCACGGCAAGCATTTGTGCCAGAATTGGTTGAACGCAGGGAAGATTTAGCCAATGCGATCGCCATTAACTCTACAATGGTCAACGGTGCGCGATTAATTGGCCCTGCGATCGGGGGTTTACTAATTGCCAGCATAGGAACTGCCTATTGTTTCTTAATTGATGGGTTGAGCTATATTGCTGTCATCGCTGCTTTATTGGCGATGAAAATTAAACCTTGGAAAAATTCGGTAACTGATGGTAATCCCTTGGAAAAAGTTAAAGAGGGATTTGTATATGCCTTTAGCTTTCCACCCATCCGAGCGGTTCTATTGCTATCAGCTTTAGTTAGCCTTCTCGGATTACAAAACACTATTCTTGTACCAGTTATTGCTGAAGAAGTTCTTAAAGGTGGCGCCGAAACCTTGGGGTTTTTGATGGCGGCGTCTGGAGTTGGAGCTTTATCAGGTGGTATTTATCTCGCTACACGGCAAACAATCTTGGGAATTGGTAAATTGATTGCTTTAGCTCCGGCAATTTTAGGAATTGGTCTGATTAGCTTTTCTTTCTCCCGATTTTTACCACTTTCTTTATTCACTATGTTATTTGTTGGCTTGGGAACAATTCTGCAAATTGCTGCCAGCAATACATTTTTACAAACAATTGTTGAAGAAGATAAACGCGGAAGATTGATGAGCTTATATACAATGTCATTTTTAGGAATGATTCCTGTGGGCAATTTATTAGGAGGTGTATTAGCAAATCGTTTTGGTGCTACCAACACTTTAATTTTTGATGGGATTGCTTGTATTATCTGTTCTATCATTTTTAGTAAACAGTTGCCGGCTTTAAGACAAATAATGCGTCCAATTTATGAAAAGAAGGGCATTTTAATAAGTAATAAAGCTTAAAATAAAAAACGCAGTTAAATGTATAAAATATAAATCATAATTTTTTGGTGACTTAACCTTTAGATTGGAACAAAATTATGGCTAATACAGGTGTAATTCGTCAGCCAGGAAGAAATCCTGCTGTCCCACCAGATCGTGTACCACTAAGAACCTGGATTGGTGTATTAGCAAGTATGCTTGGTGCATTCATGGCGGTCTTAGATATTCAAATAACTAATGCTTCCCTGCAAGATATTCAAGCAAGTTTAGGAGCAACTCTAGAAGAAGGTTCTTGGATTTCTACTGCCTATCTGGTTGCAGAAATTGTAGTAATTCCTCTAACAGGCTGGTTGTCAAGAGTTTTTTCTCTACGACGTTATTTATTAGTAAATACTGCCCTATTTATCTTCTTTTCTATATGCTGTGCTTGGGCGTGGAATCTGAATTCGATGATTGTGTTCCGCGCCTTACAAGGTTTTTGTGGAGGAGTATTAATTCCCACCGCTATGACAATTGTCTTAACGACCTTACCGCCATCAAAACAATCAGTAGGATTAGCAGCATTTGGTTTTAGTGCAGTTTTCGCCCCATCAATTGGCCCGACATTAGGAGGTTGGTTAACTGAAAATTTTGGTTGGGAATACAACTTTTATATCAATTTAATTCCAGGGGCATTAATGCTAGCTGGTGTTTGGTACGGAATTAAGCAAGAAACACCCCAAATTAGTTTATTAAAACAAGGTGACTGGTGGGGAATTATTGCGATGGCAATTGGATTAGGTTCCCTGCAAGTTGTTTTAGAAGAAGGTAGCCGCAAAGATTGGTTTGGTTCAGCATTGATTGTACGCTTAACTATAATTGCAGTAATTTTTTTAGCAGTATTTTTCTTTATAGAATTAACTCGTAAACAACCATTTATTAATTTGCGGCTGTTGTTTAGACGTAACTTTGCTTTAGCGAGTATTGTGAATGTCTCTTTGGGAGTAGGACTGTATGGTTCAATTTATATTTTACCTTTGTATCTTGCCCAAATTCAAAAATATAATGCGTTGCAAATTGGTGAAGTATTAATGTGGGCTGGGATTCCCCAACTATTTATTATTCCTTTAATACCCAGATTGATGCAACGTATTGATGTGCGATTAATGGTAGCTGTTGGTGTGACTTTATTTTCCATTAGTGCATTTATGAATTCAGGAATGACTCATGAAACAGGGCTAGATCAATTACGCTGGTCACAATTTGTACGTGCAATGGGACAACCCCTAATTATGATACCACTTAGCTCTATTGCCACTGCTGGGTTGAGTCCAAAAGAAGCAGGTTCAGCCAGCGGTTTATTTAATATGATGCGGAATATGGGCGGTTCTATTGGAATTGCTTCTTTGGCAACTTTATTAACAAACAGAGAACAATTTCACTCCAATAGATTGGGCGATGGAATATCTTTATATGACCCAGCAACTCAACAGCGAATTGACCAAATGACACAATATTTTATCAGCCGAGGAGCGGATTTAAGTACAGCACAAAATCAGGCGATCGCATCTATATCAAATATTGTCCGCCGTGAAGCATTTGTAATGGCTTTTAACGATTGTTTTTACTTTATTGGCATTGCTTTGTTACTGAGTGGAATTGCCATTTTATTCTTTAAAAAAGTGAAGGCAAGTGGTAGTGCTGTCGCTCATTAAATTTGTGGTATGGGTTAAAATATTTGATAAAACTACTCAGGTACTAAAATGGTAATTAGCCAAAGCCAGTACTATATCTCCCCAGAAGAATATCTAGAAGGCGAGAAAGTAAGTGAAATTAAACACGAGTATATTGATGGGCAAGTCTATGCAATGGCCGGGGCGAGTGATGGTCATGTCACTGTAGTAGGAAACTTGTTTGTTTTGCTGCGAAACCATCTCCGGGGTGGTGGTTGCCGTGTCTACATATTAGATATGAAAGCACAAATTGATACGATAAATCGCTATTTCTATCCTGATGTAATGGTTACTTGTGATACACGAGATAAAGAATTTGAATATTTTAAATGCTATCCTTGCTTAGTGGTGGAAGTGCTTTCTGAGTCAACGGAAGGCTATGACAGAGGAAAGAAATTTGCTAGTTACAGACACTTACAATCACTAAAAGAATATGTGCTAATTTCACCAGATACAATGAGTGTGGAATGTTTCCGTCGTAATGAAGAAGGACATTGGGTACTTTACCCTTATGAGAAAGGAGAAGAAGTACATTTAGCTAGCGTTGATTTTCGTTGTGCGATCGCAGCAATATACGAAGATGTATCATTAGTAGAAGATAATACTTTCTAATCCAATATTTCTGGGTCAATTCCTAAATTAAAATACTTTGCGGATGTTCCTGAAGATTTTTCACGAATGTACCATCTGAATCTGGTAACTGCGTGTGGTCAGGTAAAGTTAATGCCGATAAGGAAGTCATAGGCTTTAACCTAGAGTTTATTTGAGTCTTATTGTAGATTATTGTAGATTGCTGTTTTAGTATTTTTGAAAGGGCGGGTAAAATCCCCACCCAACAATCATTAAACACGAGAAATCTATTTGACAGATGGCAGATGCCGCAGCAACCACCGCATAATCATCTTCAGCGATCGCATTTTTAGCAAAGCATCCCGAAAGTAAATCTTGTTAACTTTTCTCTACTGAAAAATTTGATTTTCAAGAAATGCTAGGATCGTCTGCTTTTTTGATTTCTTCCAAGATTTTTTGAACTTGATTAACTTTTTCATTTCTATTCTGTTCTTTGAAGATATTTAAAGCTTTTTCTAGATAAGATATTGCCTCATCTTGTTTACTTGTTTGCCACATTGCTAGAGCAAAATTAGTCATTGCTTCAGCATAATTAGGATTGATTTCTAAAGCTTTTTGATATTCAGTAATCGCTTCTTGCCAGCGATTTTCGCTAGCGTAGACCATACCGATCGCATTGTAAGCTAAAGCATATTTTGACTGGAGGCGAATGGCTTCACGGTAAGCGCTAATTGCTTCCTCTGATTTCTTTTGTCGAAAAAGTACGTTTCCTAGTTGGAAGTGTCCAAAGGCATCTTTAGGAAATTGTTTAATGAATTTGCGTAAGTTTTCTTCTGCACCTTTCATGTCTCCTTGATTGTACAAAGCATTGGCTTGTTGGAGAATCTGCGATCGCTCTGATGGCCCTTGGTCTGAAAATTGCGCTAGTTTATGCGTTTGTCTGTGGGGATACTTTTGAGGCGAATCTAAAGAAACCGCTAACATTGATGGTGAGAGACCAACGGCAGTGATGATACTCAGTGTCATGCAGCCAAAAGGTTGAACAAATGCTGATTTCAGTTTGTTGTTCAGTTTCATCGCCCTGAATGCCTCAATAGTGTTCTAATACTTATGATAAATTGCGGGTGCGTTACCGTGTAACGCCCCATGATTTATCTAAAATTGCTACGCGCCTTCGCGCAATTTATCTAACACGCTTCTATCTTCTAAGGTTGAAGTATCACCAGATACTTCTTGCCCCGCAGCCAGATTCCGCAATAATCGCCGCATAATCTTACCCGACCGCGTTTTCGGTAAAGCGTCGGTAAAGCGAATTTCTCCGGGACGGGCGATGGCACCGATTTCTTTGACAACGTGTTGCTTGAGTTCTTTACTTAATTCCTCACTTCCCTGATAAGTGCCTTCTAAAGTCACAAAAGCAACTACTTCTTCACCCTTGAGTTCATCCGGTTTACCCACTACCGCTGCTTCTGCAACTGCTGGATGAGATACTAAGGCTGATTCGACTTCCATTGTACCGAGTCGGTGTCCTGATACATTCAGTACGTCATCCACGCGACCCATTACCCAGAAGTAACCATCTTCATCTTGTCTTGCGCCATCACCAGCAAAATAAGTATAGTTACCATCTTTGGGGGGGATGTGTTCCCAATAAGTGCGGCGGAAGCGTTCCGGATCGCCATACACTGTCCGCATCATTCCCGGCCAAGGATGGCGGACTGCGAGATAACCGCCTTCGTTGTTGGGTACGGTGTTTCCTTCTAAATCCACGACATCTGCAATAATTCCAGGGAAGGGAAGAGTTGCGGAACCGGGTTTCGTAGGAATTGCCCCTGGTAGCGGTGTAATCATGATACCGCCAGTTTCGGTTTGCCACCAGGTATCCACAATTGGACAGCGGCTTCCACCAATAACTTTGTGATACCACATCCAAGCTTCGGGGTTAATGGGTTCGCCGACGGTTCCCAGCAATCGCAACGAAGACAAGTTTCGCGCGTTGGGATGTTGTTCGCCCATCTTTATGAATGCCCGAATTGCCGTAGGTGCTGTATAAAAAATATTAACGCCGTATTTTTCAATCACATCCCAGAAACAGCCGGGATTAGAAGCACGCGGCGCACCTTCATACATTACAGTTGTTGCGCCATTAGAAAGGGGGCCGTAGACAATATAACTGTGTCCAGTAATCCAACCTACATCTGCGGTACACCAATATACATCTGTATCTTGCAGGTCAAAGATCCACTTGGTGGTCATGTGGGTATACAAATTATAACCAGCAGTTGTATGCACCACCCCCTTCGGTTTGCCCGTACTGCCGGAAGTGTAGAGGACAAACAGCATATCTTCGCTGTCCATCGGTTCGGCGGGACAATCTGCTGATGCATCTTTTTGTAGATCGTGCCACCAATGGTCGCGTCCCCCCAACTGCATATAAGTTTCTTGTCCAGTGCGCTTGACAACCAGGACATTTTCAACGCTGGGAACAGCACCATCAGCTAAGGCTTTATCTACCTGTTCCTTCAAGGGAACGATCGCATCTTTGCGCCAGCCACCATCAGCAGTAATTACCAACTTGGCTTTGGCATCAATTAAGCGATCGCGTAAAGCTTCGGCACTAAAACCACCAAATACTACACTGTGGGGTGCGCCAATTCTCGCACAGGCTAACATGGCGATGGCAGCTTCCGGAATCATTGGCATATAAATACCAACGCGATCGCCTTTTTGTACGCCTAGTTGCTTTAAGACGTTGGCAAACTGGCAAACTTCCCGGTGTAGTTGGGCATAGGTGAGAGTACGCGAGTCTCCTGGTTCTCCTTCCCATATCAATGCAGCTTTATTTTTGCGCCAAGTAGTGAGGTGTCTGTCAAGACAGTTGTAAGAAATATTCATCTTACCGCCGACGAACCACTTAGCAAAAGGCGGTTGCCAATCTAGCACAGTATCCCATTTTTGGAACCATGATAATTCTGTTGTCGCCAAATCTGCCCAAAATTGCTGCGGATCGGCTTTAGCTTTGTCGTAGAGGCGCTGATAGTCTTCTAGACTTTTGATATGAGCGTTTTGTGAGAATTCCGAACTAGGATGGAAAAGGCGATTCTCTTGTAGGATTGATTCTATGGTTGGTTGAGACATAGTTGATGAGCGCGATCACTTATTGTTACTAAAAACTATTCTTAGCCCAGTTATGCTGTACTGTGTTTAGATTTTCGTTAAGCTGGGTGGAAATTGCTGAGTTATTACTCATTCCCCGCGTCCCCTTCATCTCCCCACTTCCCCACTCCCTACTCCCCTTTCCTAGAACTATGTTTCAGGGATTTCATCTAGTAGATGGAAAGTATCAAGAAATTCAAACCACCACTGATGGACGTTTATGGAGTCAACAGTTAGAACTTTACTTGGGAGTTTATGAAGGTAAATTAAGATTCTTTACTACTGAAAATCAATTGATACCATCATCTGAAGAACTAGCCCAACAAGCAGAACAAGAAATTGCTAGACTGCGTGAACTTTTGCGTACACAGGGCATTAACCCTGATAACATTTGATGAGATGAGCAAATTAACAGAGACACTTTACAGTTAAAATTAAATATAAATTTGTTGAAACAATAAACAGTGAACAGTCAGCTAAAGCGTATCAAGGGGAACCCAGAGGATGTTTAAAAAGTGGTAACTGATGTGTCAAAAACTTTTTATCTTCCTTCTTAAGGAGGACTTTGAGAAGTTCATTCCTCACTTTTTCAGCTAGGGAATATCGATACAACTCTACACTTGACAACTGTCCTCTTATACCCAAGGGACAAAACTGACTATTGGTAACTGAGTCACTGTGAAAAAAGCGTTAGTATCTGACAAGTAGGACATCGTTTGCAAGCAAAAGAGATTAAGCATAAACTAAAGTCCCTCATCGAGCAAGCTTCCTCGATAGATCCAAATTTAGCGAGAAGATTGAATGAAATCAACCGTTGGGTAAAGAATATCAAACCGGGTTCCCTGACGGCTAAACCTTTTGTCCTTGCTTTTCTCTTAGAAGTAATTACGGATTCGACAATTTGGCTGATAATAAAATCCTCACCTTCACCAGAAGAACAAAAAGCAAAATTTGAGCAAATGACACCCATTGAAAGATATTGGTATGGTTACCTTTTTCCCAAATGGATTAATGCAAATGATTCCAAGTTTTATATTTGGAAGCAAAAATTAATGGCAGGTGAGTTTAATCAGGGTGATGATGATATTATTAGAAATATAGCCCAAGATATTGTTCAGCGAGAAGGTAGTTTTTGGCAGCGTTATATAGCCGACCTATCAATGGCAACGGATTTAATTGTTAGTAGTCGTAATAATCAACCACTTTGCATTCAAGTTACCAGTGTCAGTGAAGAACTTAATCAACAAAAGTACCAAGCTTGGCAAAATACACTGCGATCGTGGGAAATAGAGAGAGGATTGTTCCTAAGTTACAATCCCAAAGATGCTAATTATGTGAACCAGTTAGTGAATGTGGCGCTGTATAACAGTGATTATCTTTCTGGTGGAAAATATTTAAAATTTTCCTGAACGTCTCCGGATTTTGATGTACAAGATTTGTATTCTAGCCTACATACTTACCTGCTCATTACAGCTTTTATGGCTCACAAAAGAGAAACTCACACCTGCAACAATGTAAATAACTTTGCCGAAGCTTTAGCAACAGCTAGACAAATGCAGCAGAACTGGTTAACTTACGGGGTTGATTTTATCAACTTTTATGTTGAAGATGTAAATGGAGACTGGTTAGAAACCTGGGGAAATGACGAAATCTTAGGTAATTCTCGATTAGATGCTATCAAAGAATTTTTGGTAAGTGATGATAATGTAGCTGTAAGAGTAAGACAGTATTTAGGAGAGCGATCGCTGTTTGATTTTGCAGTAACTTTAGAAGAATATTGGAGAAGTCCTGAGGTAGATAACAGGTTAATTGCTGTGAAAAATCTATTAGCTGGTGGTGAAAACATTATTGATACAGATGACATCAGCTTAGTAGATTTAGCAAATAGTCTGTTGGTAAAGTTGGCAGATATTTTGTGAAATTTGGAATCACAGCAACAGACGCGTTAACAATTCAAAATTCACGCATTAAAGACAATTTCAGACGAAGAGGAGTGCGGTCTTGGGGTCTCCCCAAGAGGAGCAACTCCGGGGGATTTAAACCCCGACTGAAACTGAGGCTACCTGTAGAGGTAGGGGTCTTAAACCCTTTTATTTACGATAAACCGCTTGTAGAGACGGCGATTTATCGCGTCTTTGTAATAACCGGGTTCATATCCCCCTCATCACCAATTTTGTGGAATCCAAACAGCTGCTTTGGGAATTAATTATAGACCTACTGTTAAAAAAGAGTTGAGAAAATCCACATCTTTAGTAATTAAAATTCTACTTTCTTTAATTGATACAGCATTAATCTCAATATCTGGTGTAGCATTCTCCCTCGGTAAATCTCTGGTGTGGATTGTATCGTAACCTGAAGCTTGAAGAAAACGAGCCAGACGAACTGGCAATTGAGCATCGACAAGAAATTTCATGAGGCAATTCGATGAATGCTTTTGACTTGGCTGAGTCGAGCGGCAAACAACAAGACAGCCAAAATATCTTCAGATTCTAAGTCGTCATAATCTGCCAATATTTCCTCAGCAGTCATACCAGAACTAAGCAGTTCTAAAATCAACTCAACTGGATAACGAAGTCCTCTAATACATGGTTTACCGTGGCAGATATCTGGATTATGAGTAATGCGTTTTAGTAGTGTGTTATCCATAAAAAATATTCATGAATTATTACTTTCTCGTGCTGAGGTGTATTTACAGCTTACAACCTGAATTTGAATAAACTGTTCAAGCTCAGTCGTTAAGGTAATATTTATAAATCTTTACCATATTTTGGTTGTTATCTTCTAATTTTAGATGCCAAATGACGGTGGTCCATTGACATGACATTGAGAAAAATATTAAAACTTTTGGTGTATTGACTTATACGCCAAATACCGCAGTAGTAGGGTCATCGCACCAATTGAACCCTCTTCAGAATCCACCACAACCACGTTAAGCTGGATCAAAGTGGCAATTTACTGCGCTCTTGAATAAAAAAATCTCTGTTCCTGTCAAATTTTAACTTTTTCCTGCTTGAGAAACTTGGAATGCTAGACCGAATTTTTGATTACCTCCACTTTCATTTCAGCGTTGAGGCCCCGATAGTCCTGCTGATCCTGATATTTTTAGAGGCGGTGCTATCTGCTGATAATGCGATCGCTCTCGCTGCCATCGCCCAAGGGCTAGAAGATAAAGAACTTGAGCGTAAAGCTTTAAACTTTGGTTTAGTCGTTGCCTACGTGCTGCGAATCACCCTAATTCTTACCGCTACTTGGGTGCAACAATTCTGGCAATTTGAATTATTGGGCGCTGCCTACTTGCTATGGCTGGTATTCCAACACTTTACCTCAGAAGAAGGCAAGGACGATCATCATCACGGGCCGCGTTTTAATTCACTATTGCAAGCCATCCCCGTGATTGCATTTACAGATTTGGCATTTTCATTGGATAGTGTCACAACTGCGATCGCTGTTTCTCAAGAAAAGTGGCTAGTGCTGACGGGTGCCACAATCGGTATTATTACGCTGCGATTCATGGCGGGATTGTTTATCCGTTGGTTAGACGAATATGAAAATCTAGAAGACGCAGGCTATATAACTGTAGCTTTCGTAGGGCTGCGACTGTTTTTAAAAGTAGTGAACGATAATTTAGTCCCACCAGAATGGGTAATGATTACAGCCATCTTCCTGATTTTAGGCTGGGGATTTTCTAAGCGTATTGGCGCCGAATTACCCCAAGTAGAACCGGAAAAGACTGAAGTACCCAAGTAAGAAGACGCCGGGACACAAGGAGAAGTCTGAGCGGCGGCTTCCGCCGATCAGAACTTCGGGGGACGCGGGGACGCGGAGAATTTTTTAAGAGTGTCACCCCATCTTTCACTCTCCGCATCTTCTTAATTTCCCCGCGTCCCCGCGTCCTCTTTGCGTCTCTACTCGTGCAACCAGGCTGTTAAATGCGGTTGCCAATTGACTAATTCTTCATCCTTAAACCACAGGGCTATTTCGCGTTGTGCGGTTTCTTGAGCATCGGAACCGTGGATGAGGTTACGACCAATATTAATGCCAAAATCGCCGCGAATTGTTCCTGGTTCGGCTGTTAACGGGTTCGTTGCACCAATGATTTTTCTCGCAGCTGCAACAACGCCATCCCCTTCCCAAACCATCGCTACCACGGGCGCAGAAGTGATAAATTCGACTAAGCCACCAAAAAACGGACGTTCCCGGTGGACATCATAGTGTTGTTCAGCTAGTTCCCGACTGACTTTCAGGAACTTCAAACCAACTAGGGTAAAACCTTTAGTTTCAAAGCGACGGATAATTTCACCCACTAATTTGCGCTGTACACCGTCAGGCTTAATTGCTAAGAATGTGCGTTCCAAAGCTATCTCCCAAAACTTAATAAAGTTTTTATCTAGTCAATTGTCCATTGTGCATTGTCGTTTGTCTAAGGGTTTTGCACTCATGAGTGATGAGTAACGACCAATGACAAATAACACATGACTCTTGACCAATCAGAGTTTATCTCAGAAATTAACCTTGGGTGCATATCGGTTCTGAAACGAATGCGCTAAATTGTTAATTCGTGGGTGAAACACAGAGGTTAGGAAGAAATGGGTGTTGAGTCAACTGCTACATCTG
Organism: Nostoc sp. CCY 9925; assembly: GCF_963920935.1. Lineage (NCBI taxonomy): Bacteria > Bacillati > Cyanobacteriota > Cyanophyceae > Nostocales > Nostocaceae > Nostoc > Nostoc sp. CCY 9925. The sequence goes on from NZ_CAWUDO010000046.1 coordinate 48,936, forward strand.
ACGAGGTGGTAATACTACCGTCCAATGGACACAAATCTGAAGTGAAAAAAAATCAACAAAAAAAACTGTTACCACCGAGTACTACCACAGGAGATTTACCTCGCTCCTGGAAAATTGAGGATAGCGAAACATTATATCGCATCGAAGGTTGGGGACAACCTTATTTTTCCATTAATGCTGCTGGTCACGTTACCGTTGCCCCTAAAGGCGATCGCGGCGGTTCTCTAGATTTGTTTGAATTAGTCAATGCCTTGAAGCAGCGAAATTTGGGACTACCCTTGCTTATTCGCTTTTCCGATATTTTAGAAGACCGGATTGAGCGGTTGAATGCTTGTTTTGCCAAAGCGATCGCCCGTTACAACTACCCTGGCGTCTACCGTGGCGTGTTTCCTGTCAAGTGCAACCAAGAACGGCATTTGATTGAGGATTTAGTCAAATTTGGCAAGCCCCATCAATTTGGTTTAGAAGCCGGTTCCAAGCCAGAATTAATGATTGCTTTGGCTATCCTGGATACGCCAGGAGCATTGTTAGTTTGTAATGGCTACAAAGACCAGGAATACATTGAAACGGCAATGTTAGCCCAAAGACTAGGGCAAACACCAATCATCGTCTTAGAACAGATTGAAGAGGTGGATTTGGTGATTGCTGCCAATCGCCAGTTAGGTATTAAGCCGATTTTGGGCGTCCGGGCGAAGCTCAGTACCCAAGGTATGGGACGTTGGGGAACCTCCAGTGGCGATCGCGCTAAATTTGGTTTGACTATGCCTGAGGTGATCGAGGCAGTTGACAAATTACGGGATGCTAATCTGCTGGATTCTTTACAGTTGATGCACTTCCATATCGGCTCGCAAATCTCTGCCATTAATGTGATTAAAGATGCCATCCAAGAAGCCAGTCGCATCTATGTAGAATTGGCGATGCTGGGAGCAGACATGAAATACCTGGATGTCGGTGGCGGCTTGGGCGTAGATTACGACGGTTCGCAAACCAACTTCTACGCGTCGAAAAATTACAATATGCAGAACTATGCCAACGATATTGTGGCAGAGTTAAAAGATACCTGCGCCGAACGGCAAATTCCCGTACCAACATTGATTAGTGAAAGTGGACGAGCGATCGCTTCCCATCAGTCGGTGCTGATTTTTGACGTTCTCAGTACCAGTGATGTCCCCCTTGATTCACCAGAACCACCACAAGAGGGAGAATCCCCAATCATTAACTATCTTTGGGAAAGCTACCAATCCATCAACAAAGAAAATTATCAAGAGCTGTACCACGACGCGGCACAATTCAAAGAAGAAGCCATCAGTCGCTTCAACTTGGGAATTTTACGCCTCAGAGAACGAGCTAAAGCAGAACGGCTCTACTGGGCTTGTTGTCAAAAGATTTTGGACATTACTAGGCAGCAAGAATACGTACCCGATGAACTGGAAGACCTTGAAAAAATCATGGCTTCCATCTACTATGTCAATATGTCTGTGTTTCAATCAGCACCAGATTGTTGGGCGATCGACCAGTTATTTCCCATCATGCCAATCCACCGCTTGGATGAAGAACCAACGCGGCGGGGAATTTTAGCAGACCTCACCTGCGACAGTGATGGTAAGATAGATCGCTTTATTGACTTGCGCGATGTCAAATCGGTTTTAGAACTCCATCCCTACAAAGCAGGAGAACCATATTACTTGGGTATGTTCCTCAATGGAGCTTATCAGGAAATCATGGGTAACTTACACAACTTATTTGGCGATACCAACGCCGTTCACATTCAATTAACGCCCAAAGGCTACCAAATCGAACACGTAGTCAAAGGCGACACCATGAGTGAAGTGGTGAGCTATGTTCAATATGACTCCGAAGATATGGTGGAAAACATCCGCCAGCGTTGCGAGAAAGCTTTAGAGGAAAAGCGCATTACTCTAGCAGAATCTCAGCGACTCCTACAAACCTACGAACAGAGTCTCAGAAGATACACTTATTTAAATAGTTAGGAATGGGGCATGAAGCAGAGGAGGCAGGGGGCAGGGGAGCAGGTGAGACAAGAGCACAAGGAGATAACTTACAACAAGTCTTTTCGCTTGTCCCTCTATTCTCTTCCTTCCCCGTGTCCTCTTCCAATGCCCAATGCCCCAATCCCTAATTCGCGCTTGTCCCTAGCAATTCCTCTATTGCTTGTCGCTCAACAGGAGTATGGGATGGTACTGTCTGACGAGCATCAGTAATTAGCCAGTCTAAAGCTGCGGCTTGAACATCTATTGCAGCCCCAGTTTTATCGACGCAATAACGTCCAAACACCAGCTTATCCACTAAGCGGACTCCCGGGCCGAGGCGCGACCATTCAAAAATCACACTATTTTCTACTGTTGCGCCACTACATATCCAACAATTAGGGCCAATCATTGCTGGACCGACAATTTTAGCTCCGTCTTCTATTCTTGTCATTCCACCAATGTAAACTGGGCCTGTGATATCTACTTTGTCCCAGTTGACGGCAACATTTAAGCCAGTGTAGATACCAGGGGCGACTTCATGGCCAGGAATTTGCACATTTTTGATTTCACCCAACAGTACGCCGCGAATTGCCCGCCAATAGTCTGGTACTTTACCAATATCTACCCATTCAAAGTCCATAGGGATGGCGTAAAAAGGAGCTTTGATTTCCACTAGCTTGGGGAATAATTGGCTACCAATGTCGTATTCGACGCCAGAGGGAATATAGTTAAATACTTCTGGCTCAAATATATAAATGCCAGTGTTGATATTGGTGCTGAGGGCTTCTTCAGTTGAAGGTTTTTCTTGGAAAGCTTTGACGCGACCCTCTTCGTCGGTAACAACCACACCGTAGCTAGAAACTTCTTCTTCGGGGACAGTCTTCGTAATAATAGTAGCGATCGATCCTTTAGCTCTATGCCATTTAACTGCGGCAGTTAAATCCAGGTCAATCAAAGCATCACCGCACAAAACGACGAAAGTATCATCAAAAAATGGTGAAAAATCTTGAATGCGCCGCATTCCTCCAGCTGAACCAATGGCTTCACCTACCAGTTTACCGTCGTCATCTATTTTCCCTTCAAAAGAATAGGCAATTTGTACGCCAAACCGCTGACCGTCACGGAAATAGTTTTCTATTTCCTCAGCTAAATGACTAACGTTGACCAGAATCTGGTCGAATCCGTGTTGGCGTAACAGTTCCAGCAAAAACTCCATCACTGGCTTTTGCAGAATGGGCATCATTGGTTTGGGCATAGTGTACGTAATTGGACGCACGCGAGTACCCTTGCCAGCTGCGAGAATCATCGCTTTCATAAAAGTTTATTCCTCAACCACAAGCCAGTTTACTTTCATTGAGTGATACTTAATCATCAGTTTTATTTCTGCTGTAAGTTATCCCTCCAAACAGGGATAACAGTAATTTAGTGGTTATTGCAACCATAGGTACACTTAGATGACAAGCGATCGCTTATCTTTTCAATTTACTCGGATTTTGAAGCTGAAGCAAAAATCTGTCAATTATCTGTAGAGCTAGTTTTGGCTTGCTTGGTTCATTGGTTGCTCACAGACTGTGGAATTGTTAGCTGAATCTGTGAGTAAGCGAACTTTAATCTCATCGTAAAATTCCTCTTGAGATAGCTCTACTTTGGATTGAGCCGAGAGTAGTAATAACGCCCAAAAAACGCTAACTAGATGACTGTGTTCAGACTGGTGTCCAGACCCATTTTGAGATGGTTGCCTGGTCTGAGTCCACAACTGCACAAGTTGTTCTAAATTCAACCAATTTTCTTCTAAACATAGCTCTTTTGCCGATAATTTCAACACCTGCTCTAGTTCTCCAGCCACTTCTGTCAGATTTTCCTGGTGAGCCAACTCCAGAGCCTGCCGCATACTTTGGATGCTAGGCTGACGCCTGGGACGTATAGGTTTGCTGGTTTTCTCTACGAGTTTGAGCTGGTTCGCCATAATTTGTAATTGCTCGATTAACTCTTGCAGAGTTACCCGGCGTTTTGGCGGTGGCATTGCTGCTGGACGACGACGCAATTGCCGCTCTAATGGTAAACGAGGACTATGATGTAATGCACCATCTTCATCTAGCAATAGAGCATCATCTAGTACACCATCTTGTATATCTTCTACTGTTGACAACTGCATTAAGGTATTTGCTTTGAACAATACCAGCATTGATGCTGATAAAAAGGCTTGTCCAGATTGAGACAAGTCTGTTTCATAGCCTTTTCCTATTGCCTGCGATCCCATCAGTTCTAAATAATGGTCAATCACCTCAATCACTTGCACATCCCAAGGGTCAATTTCCCCCTGCTGGGCTTGATGAATCAGGAGTGTAATTGTTTCTAATAGCTCGGAAGCTTCCATCAGCAGGTACTAAGTTAATTAAATGGGGCATGGGGCATGGGGCATTGGGAGTATGGGAGATGAGGAAGATGGGGAGACAAGGAAATAGGGAGAAAAGTTGCAATAAATCTTTCCTCCGAAGTTCTGAGCGCCAGCTTCCGCCGCTCAGGCTTCTCTGCTTGTCCCCAATTGATCTTGTCCCCTTGTTCTCTTCTCATCCCCAATGCCCAATGCCCAATGCCCCATGCCCTATGCAAAATGATTAAAAACGCCACCAAGTTCTTTGAGCATAACTAATAATCCCGATCGCGATCGCCCCCAGTAACAGTAGCCAAATAATTCCACCCGGAATAAAGGTCAGAATCCCAAAGCCTCTGAGTATCCAAACCGCTAGGCTAATACCAAGAAGGATACCCAAAATCTGGATTAATCTACGATTTAAAGATGATTGACTCACTTAGTTTTCCTCTCAACTCAACAGATATTAGATTTTAGTATTGACATTCAGGTATTAAGATACGGTGAAGTTGCAGTTTCAACAGAAATAACACGTAAAAATTAGCAGACGTTAAATACTAAAAGTCGGCAAAGGTGGACGAAAGTTACTACTGGCAAAACTTCTAGAATTATTCTTGGTGCTTGATATTAGTTGGTGCTTGTGCCATTTTAGCTGTTAAAAACTTGATTTTTTATTTATGAGTATTGCTTTGATAAATTTTTACTTAAGTGTTGATTGTGTTAATTGTGTTCAGAAATACAGTTTTCCCAGTAAAGTGACTGAAATAATTATCAAAAAATGAGTGTTTCCGGAAAGAACAAGTACTAAACTGGAACTAAAATTGAGTGGGTTAGAGTTGAATCAAGTTTTGAGGGCTTGTAGTGTCAATATTTTTAGGTGGATGAGTTGAGGAGTCACTGAAATCATTATGTCTGCGTCTCATATTTTAAACTCAATTATTGCAGGTTCAGATATGGCTTGGAGTCAAGACAAGCAAAGCTTACTAGTACAGGGTGAAATTTTAGTAGAAACCCGATCGCACAAGGCGTGGGGTGGTGCCGTTACAGCTTGGATGTATTTGCCGATGGTGCGATCGCAAGTCTGGCAGCAATTAACCGATTACCCCCGCTGGGTCCAGTATTTTCCTGACATTACCAAAAGCGAAGTAATACATCGAGGTGAAGCCAAGCGCCTGTACCAAGCAGCACAAAAAGCCTTTCTGTTTTTCACTGCTCAAGTAGAAATTTACCTCAATGTTGTAGAAGTACTTGGGCAACAAATCCAATTTCGCATGGAAAAAGGAACTTTTGAGGATTTTAATGCTCATCTAGAACTCAAAGATTGTGGCAATGGCACTTTGCTCGCTTATACTGTGCAAGCTACGCCTAATATCCCAATTCCATCAATTTTCATTCAACAAGCAATGAACTTTGAATTGCCAGCAAATATGCGGAAAATGCGACAAGTGATTTGTAAAGGTCAGTAAGCAAATGTACAGCCAAATTGCACATTTTTTCGTTATTACTTTGTAAACACTAAAAATATTTCGCAAAAAAACGCAAAGAAGCTCTAGCTGAACTTTGCGTTTTTGCTATGAACACTCTTTGAAAATCCAAAATCGTATCAGCTTGTAAACACCTCAACCGATAAGCGACTAAAGGAAAGACGCTCATTTTGGACATCGACAAAGATGGTGTCTCCGTCGTTAAATTCCCCACGCAGAATGGCCTTGGCAATTTGCGTCTCTAACTCCCGCTGAATCGCCCGTTTCAGTGGACGTGCCCCAAATACTGGGTCGTATCCCACTTCTGCTAAAAAGTCAAGAGCGGCATCGGAGAGTTTGAGATAAATCTTGCGATCGCCCAGCCTTTGCCGCAATCTTTCCACCTGCAATTGCACAATTTGGCGTAATTCCTGCTTATTTAAACCGTGGAAGATGATGATTTCGTCAATCCGATTGAGAAATTCTGGACGGAAGCTATTTCGCATCGCCTCCATCACCCGACGGCGCATTTCGTCGTAGTGTGCGTTATCGCCGGCAACATCGAGAATATACTGAGAACCGATGTTGCTGGTCATGATGATAATAGCGTTCTTGAAGTCCACAGTATGACCTTGGGCATCAGTAACACGACCATCATCGAGAATTTGCAGGAAGATATTGAATACATCGGGGTGTGCTTTCTCGATCTCGTCGAACAGAATTACTGCGTAAGGACGACGACGAATCGCTTCAGTTAGTTGTCCGCCTTCTTCGTAGCCTACATATCCTGGAGGCGCACCGATAAGCCTTGAGACGGCGTGTTTCTCCATATATTCCGACATATCGATTCGCACTAGTGCATCTTCAGTGTCGAACATATAAGCCGCCAAAGCTTTTGCTAATTCGGTTTTACCGACACCCGTCGGTCCGAGGAAAACAAAGCTAGCGATGGGACGATTCGGATCGGCTAATCCAGCACGCGATCGTTGAATTGCGTCGGCTACGGCTGTGACTGCTTCTTGTTGTCCAACCACGCGATGGTGCAATTCATCTTCTAAATGCAGCAGTTTTTCTTTCTCTGATTCCACCAACTTGCTAATGGGAATTCCTGTCCATTTAGAAATAATTTCGGCAATATCAGCTTCGGTTACTTCCTCGCGTAACAGCGATTTACCAGTTCTTTGGGCATTTGCTAATTCGCTTTCTGCTGCTTCTAATTTGCGATGCAAATCTGTTAATTTACCGTATTTCAATTCCGCAGCCCGGTTGAGGTCGTAATCGCGTTCTGCTTGCTGAATTTCCAAATTCACCCGTTCAATTTCTTTTTTAACGGACTGAATTTTGTTAATGATATCTTTTTCAGATTGCCATTGAGCATTCAGAGTACTTTGTTCTTCTTTGAGGTCAGCAATTTCTTTTTCTAGTCTTTCGAGACGTTCGCGAGAAGCTGCATCACTTTCTTTTTGAAGTGATAACTTCTCCATTTCCAATTGCAGAATCTTGCGGTCAATTTCGTCCAGTTCTTCTGGTTTGGAGGTAATCTCCATTTTTAACCTAGCGGCGGCTTCATCTACTAAGTCAATGGCTTTATCTGGTAAGAAGCGATCGCTAATATAACGACTCGATAATATCGCCGCTGCAACTAAAGCACTATCGGAAATCTTCACCCCGTGGTGGTTTTCATAACGTTCTCTCAAGCCGCGCAAAATGGAAATACTATCTTCGACACTCGGCTGATCGACATAAACCTGTTGGAAACGTCTTTCCAGCGCCGCATCTTTTTCGATATATTTGCGATATTCATCCAAAGTTGTCGCCCCAATACAGCGCAATTCACCCCGCGCCAACATTGGTTTTAACAAGTTACCAGCGTCCATGGCCCCTTGGGTGGCACCAGCACCGACAACAGTGTGAATTTCATCAATAAATAAAACAATATTGCCGCCAGATTCGGTAACTTCTTTTAATACTGCTTTTAAACGTTCTTCAAATTCACCCCGGAATTTGGCCCCGGCAATTAAAGCACCCATATCCAAAGCAATTAACTTGCGGTCTTTGAGGGATTGGGGGACATCACCAGCAACAATACGCTGTGCTAATCCTTCAGCGATCGCAGTTTTACCAACACCCGGTTCACCAATTAACACAGGGTTATTCTTTGTGCGACGAGAGAGAATTTGCACAGTCCGACGAATTTCATCATCCCGCCCAATCACTGGATCGAGTTGACCTTTCCGGGCTGCTTCTGTAAGGTCACGCCCATATTTTTCCAGTGCGTCATATTTGCCTTCTGGATTTTGGTCGGTCACTTTTTGGCTCCCACGAATTTGTTTAATAATATTTTTTAGTTTGCTTTCATTTAAAGCGAATTCTTGAAATAAAGCTTTGCCAAAGCGGTCATCCTTAGCATAAGCCAGCAACAAATGTTCAATTGAAATATATTCGTCTTTAAATTCCTGGCGATATCCGTCTGCACGGTCTAGAAGTGTATCTAAACTACGCCCTAAGTAGACGGAAGTGCTGTTACCAGAGACTTTCGGCTGACGTTGGATAAATTGCTCGGTGCGATCGCGTAGTTTTTGCAAGTTTACACTGGCTTTCGTCAAGACACTGCTGGCTAGACCATCTTGTTCTAGCAGTGCTTTCATCAAATGTTCGCTTTCAATCTGCTGTTGTTGGTATTGTTTAACAATATCCGGTGTATGGGCGATCGCTTCCCAGGCTTTTTCCGTAAATTGGTTAGGATCAGTAGGTTGCATAAGCTATTCGATAAACCACTTTAGGGGAACAAGGCACACAGAGTAATATTCTCTGATAAAGACATTGTAAAAAGAGGTAGGCCCCTAGCTGGATCGGTCTTCACGTCTTTGTAGAGTAGTAGTATTACCGCCCTTGGTGATTTTTGGCCCTCTGTTACCTGAGGGGATGAGAACATGGGGCATTGCGAGTGTGGGGAGATGAGGAAATGGAGGTGTGGGAGGAGAGGAAGGTTAAGAAGCTTTTTTCTAATCTCCCCACACTCCCCCATCTTCCCATCTTCCTTGCCTCCAAAGAAACCTTCCCTGTCCCCAGACAGAGTTACCATAATTCCAGGTCGCCTAGTGGATGCTGAAAATGATTGACCCCTACGACTTTGAGGATGATGACTTTGACTTTGACGATGAGGATTTATTTCAAATAAAACCCATCAGCAAAATGACTGAAGGAGAAAAACTACAGCGATTTAAGCGTTTCTTCGACAGCAGCAGCCGTGCTATGTTACAAGACTGTCTATTTCGGATCGTCAATTACGAAGATGGTTTCGGTACTTTGGAGATTCTTTGCCCTAATGATGTTGTAAGGCAACGTCTTTCTAAGAAAAAGCGCAAAATTACTAACAATATCAACACTTGTTGGAGTCATATCAGATGGTTTTCCCTATGTGTACAGCAAGATAATGAGTTGGATTGTCAAAAGTTTACCCGCAATGGTGATTTGGTAACGCGTTAAGTAGAGGGAGTGGGGAGATGCAAAGATGGGGAGTGTGGGAGGAAAGAGAATTTATGCTTCCCCCTCTTCCCTATGCCCAATCACTAATGACTAATGACTAATGACTAAAAAACAAAAATTTCCTTACTTACTCGGTTCTAAGTGGACAGCACAACAAAAAGTGGACGGATGGAGACACTTCCAAGTTGTCAATCGTAAAAATCAGGGTAAGTGGGTTTACGCTGAAATGGTGGCTGCCTGCGATCCCAAAGTTCGTTTTTGGATGAATGCCAAATTATTACAAGATAACTCCCAGTGGCAAGCTGGCTGGCAAACATTACAGGAAATCGAGGAACTAGAAGATGATGTGTCTTGATTGCCTGAAATAGATAAACTGAAATAAATCTCAAGTAATATATGTCTTTAGACTACTTGACATTTTAACTAGCGTTTTAACCTGACATTAATAATGCAATTTAGGCGATCGCTCAGCAGATTTCAAGTTGGTGAAGTACAAAAATTAAGTCTGGTAACCAGGAATAAAGCCTGCTTTAATTCTGACTACTGAATTCACTAATTGTGCTGTAAATTTCACCCTAAAGTTTCTGGATCGACACCAAAAGCTTTTAAGCTTTCCGCCAAGATTTTTGCTCGTTGTTCTGCTTCCAGACGCCGCTGTTCTTCAAAAACTGCTCGTTCTTCCAGTTCCCGAATGCGTTCTTCTGGTGTCAACAATCTCTGTCCTTCCTCGTCATACCAATACAACCACTCCCGCGCTATACCTTGATAAATTCCTCGTTCTCGCCCAATTCCTAAACCAATTTCTGGTAGCCAAACAGGTCTTTCTGACATTAAACCTGACATTAAAATATATTCCCCATCAACTAAGCGATACACTTCCAAAGGCGACTTTTTCCGCCGCAGTGGATTGTATACAACGTAGTATAAAATTCCTAATTCTTTGGCATAAAATTGTTGCTTGGTGCTGTATTCTCCTCGATGGATTTGGGAAACAACTTCTAGTACCAAAATTGGCAACTTTTTTTCTTCCCACAATACATAACTCAGGCGTAAGTCTAATCCTTGGGAGAAGGCTTTGCCTACATCAATGAAACGTTGGACTCCTAAGCTGAGAAACCCATCGGGGACAATAGCTGGTTTGTCCGGGTGATAATAAATACCCATATTAACGCCAAAGAACCAATCCCAGCGATCGCACCAAGCTAAAGCCAATATCGTTTTCAGCAAGCCAGGAATTGAATTTTGTAGTTCATTATCCACAGCAGTATCATCTGAGTCTGGTAGTTCTTCGGAAGACGGCAAACAATGGAGCAGATTGTAGTTTAACATGAGCTATTTTGCTACATCTGATTTTAAATTGTAGAAAATCTCTTGATGTGCGATCGCATGGTAGCAATCAAAAAGTATTTTAGGCGATCGCTTTGTGTCTTTTTTCTCAGTATTTAAATCTCAATACAAGTGTAAATTTTTTTAAATACGTAAATCTTCGGTACTGACTACCAGAGTGTCTAATTGACAATAGCAAGAAAGGGCAAAATACTTTTCAACGACTCAAAAAATGTGGTGCAGTTGGAACTTAGTTAATTTTAGCCCTATTCTTCACTCGTACCTTAGTATTAGATATGCCACCACAGTTGCATTCACGAGTTTTAATTAAACATTTTTTAACGATTTTTTTGCCATTATCAACGTTAGTTGGAGGAGTTTTAGGGACTATCTATTACCAAGAGGTGCAAACCCAAAAAGTTGTATTAAAAACGAATGAACTCCGCAAGGTAGATTTACAAACAAAAATCATCAGCACAGACTTTCACTCGGTTGTCTCAGATTTAATAGTTATCTCTAGACAAAACGAGCTAGAGGGAATCTTAGAAAAAGTGAAGGGAGAACAACAAAAACTCGCTCAAGAATTTTTATTAATTTCTCGATATAAAAAACTTTACGACCAAATTCGCTTTTTGGATGAATCAGGCAAGGAAGTTGTTAGAGTCAACTTCAATCGGGGAGAACCACAGATTGTTCCAGAAGAAAAACTGCAAGTTCAAGCCAAGCGCTACTGGTTTAATGACACTTTACAGCTAAATCAAGGACAAGTATTTGTCTCTCCCCTTGACCTTAACATCGAACGAGGTCAGGTTGAACAACCCCTTAAGCCAATGATTCGCTTTGGCACTCCCGTTTTCGATCGCCGCGGACAAAAACGAGGCATTGTGGTGTTAAATTATTTCGGTGCCAAACTGTTGGATAATTTTAATCAAGCCTTGGTTAACGCTTCTAGCCAGGGAATGCTGCTGAATGCTGACGGCTACTGGTTAAAAGCACCAAAGCCTAAGGATGAATGGGGATTTATGTTTCCCGAACGCCAAAACCGCACTTTTGGTAAAGCTTTTCCCCAAGCATGGCAACAGATTTCTCAAACGGAATCGGGACAATTCCAAACCTCTGAAGGAATGTTCACCTTTACAACGGTCTACCCTCTGGTGGAAGGGCAAAAATCCAGTACTGGAGCCGGAAAAGCTTTTGCACCAAGCAACAATCAAATTGACATTAAATCTTATTACTGGAAGATTGTCTCACGGGTATCCCCACAAACGTTGACGACCAAATCAAACCAATTTTTGAATAAATTACTACTACTATATGCTGGGTTAGTAGGACTAATTGGCATTGGTTCTTGGCTACTGGCGAGAGCTCGTGTCAATCGCCAGATGTCCCAAATAGAGTTAAGACAGTCTGAAGCTCAGTTGCGAGAACTGGTTGAGCGAGAAAAAATTCTGAAAACTCGTTTATCTAGTCAAATTCGTAACTCGCTGGATGTAAATACAATTTTGAGTACAGTAGTCGGTGAAGTTCGGGAACTGCTCGAGATTGACCGATGCCAGTTTTTTTGGTGTCATACACAAGATGAATCTACAACATTTCAACTGAGTCAGGAAGCCTGTGCTCCCGATTTGCCAGAATCCTTGAAAGACTGTCATATCCAAAAGCTGGAAGTGCTGAATCAGACTGTTCTGAGAAATAATTTGCTGCGTTTGGATGATATTGCCACAGATTCCGGGCTTGATGGCAAAAACGCGGATTTACTCATGACTTTAGGCTTGAAATCTCTATTGGCAGTATCAGTTTACACCCAGTCTAGCTGCTTGGGTGTAATTGTCTGCGAACATACTAGAGCGCTGCGTTCCTGGACCGACTATGAAGTGGAACTGATTCGAGGTTTGGCTGACCAGTTAGCGATCGCCATTGACCAGGCACAATTGTATAATCAAAGCCGTGATGCTACTGCTGCTGCCACTGCCCAGGCAGAACAACTCAACCAAGCTTTGCACAATCTCAAACAAACCCAAGCCCAACTAATTCAGACCGAAAAAATGTCGAGTTTAGGTCAATTAGTGGCTGGCGTAGCTCATGAAATTAATAACCCGGTTAACTTCATTTACGGCAACCTGACCCATGTAAATGAATATACGCTTGGCTTATTGGAACTAGTCAAACTCTATCAAAAGTCTAATACTAATCCTACAAATGAAGTACAAGCTCAGATAGAAGCGATCGAGCTTGATTTTATAGTTGAGGATTTACCTAAAATCTTAGCTTCCATGAAAATCGGAGCTAATCGCATTCGCGAAATAGTTCTATCTTTGCGGAATTTTTCTCGACTTGACGAAGCCGATATGAAGCCTGTCAACATTCATGAAGGCATTGATAACACACTGCTGATTTTACAAAATCGCCTCAAACAAACCTCTGGAAATCCCGGTATTCAAATAGTCAAAGAGTATGGTGATATTCCTTTAGTAGAATGCTACGCCGGACAACTCAATCAGGTGTTTATGAATCTAATTACTAATGCCATTGATGCCCTAGATAGTTATAACAATCAGCGAACTCCTGAGGACATAGAGGCTAATCCTAGCCAAATTCTAATTCGTACTAATTTACGCAACTCGGATCGGATAACTATACAAATTGCAGATAATGGCTCTGGGATAACGCCAGCAGTTAAGCAACGATTATTTAACCCTTTCTTTACTACAAAACCCGCAGGTAAAGGCACGGGATTAGGATTAGCAATTAGCGCTCAAATTGTCACAGAAAAACACAATGGAGCTATTTGGTGTGTTTCAGAACCAGGACAAGGAGCAGAATTTTGGGTTGAGATTCCAATTTGGCAAAGTTGTAAACTACCTACTACCAATGCTGTAATTATATCCTGAGGTAGGCGGAGGCAATACTACTCGCTTTGTGCATTTTTAACTCGGAATTGGGTTTAAGGAAAAGGTTAAAGGTTTTCTCTTTCCCCCTTTTCACTGAATCGACAAGTATTAGAGGTGGAGGGGCAAAGGAGCAAAGGAACAGAGGGGAATAATTAATAACCGATGCCTAATAGACCTCTTGCAAAAGTCCCTAACACCCCAATACTTGTCGGTTCAGGGGAAAAGGGAAAGAAAAAACCTTTAACCCTTACCCTTTAACCTTTTCCCCAAACCAAATTCTGAGTTCAAAATGCACAAAGCGAGTAGTATTGCCTAACACCCCACCCCCAACCCCTCCCCGCCTGCGGGGAGGGGAGACAAAGCATAGCTTTGGCGGGGTGGGGTTCTTATTTTTGATTTATGCAAGAGGTCTAATGAATAATGAGTAATGATTAATAACCAAAAAAGGGCAGGTACAAAACCCACCCCAAAAACAATATTAATTGAAATTAGCGATCGCTATCTAATTTGCAATTTCCGGCGCACTCAAAGAAACCTTGGGTGCTTCTGGTTTTTGTTGTGCTAATGTAGGCACTGAATTACGCAATCTTGCTGTCAATTGTACAGTTGTGGAGTCGTACATTTGAGTGAGCAATTTTGGATAGAAACCAATACCAATAATTGGCACTAACAAACAGGCAATGATAAATACTTCACGGGGTTCAGCATCTATCAAAGCTTGGTGAGAAACTAATTCTTCGTTTTCTTGACCGTAGAAAATTTCTCGCAACATCGACAGCAGGTAAATCGGAGTTAAAATCACCCCAACTGCCATCAAGAAAACTACAATAACTTTGAAGGTAGAGCTATAAGCATCGCTAGTAGCAAAGCCCACAAATACCATTAATTCTGCTACGAAACCGCTCATTCCTGGCAAAGCCAAAGATGCCATTGAACAGGCGGTGAACATGGCGAAAATTTTCTGCATTCTCTTACCGACACCGCCCATTTCATCCAACATTAGGGTGTGTGTCCGGTCATAAGTTGCACCTACGAGAAAGAACAAACTCGCCCCAATTAACCCGTGAGAAACCATTTGCAATACTGCTCCACTTAATCCCAAATCGGTAAAGGAAGCAATCCCAATGGTGACAAAGCCCATGTGAGAAATCGAAGAGTAGGCAATTTTTCGCTTCAGGTTGCGCTGGGCAAAGGATGTCAGGGCAGCGTAGATGATGTTAACTACCCCCAAAACTATCAACACTGGCGCAAAATAAGCGTGGGCGTCAGGCAGCATTTGGGCGTTCATCCGAATTAGAGCGTAACCGCCCATTTTCAGGAGAATACCTGCTAATAGCATGTGTACAGGGGCTGTAGCTTCACCGTGGGCATCAGGTAGCCAGGTGTGCAAGGGAATAATCGGCAACTTGACGGCGTAGGCAATTAGGAAGCCAGCGTAAAGTACAAGTTGGAAATTCAGGGCGAAATCTTTGAGGGCGAGCGATCGCATGTCGAACGTCACCGTATCGCCGTAAAATCCCATTGTCAGGGCAGACAGCAAAATAAACAGCGAACCGCCAGCGGTGTATAAAATAAATTTAGTCGCTGCGTATTGTCGCCTTTTGCCTCCCCAAATCGACAGCAGAAAGTATATCGGCACGAGTTCCAGTTCCCACACCAGGAAAAATAGCAGCATATCCTGGACGGCGAACACGGCAATCTGACCGCCATACATCGCCAGAATCAAGAAGTAAAATAGCTTGGGCTTGAAGGTTACAGGCCAAGCCGCTAAAATCGCCAGCGTGGTAATGAATCCAGTCAAAATAATCAGAGGCATGGACAAGCCATCTGCCCCTACCGACCAATTCAAATCGAGCTGTGGTACCCAGGGGTAACTCTCCACCAACTGCAAATCTGGATTGGAGAAATCGTACCCAGTATAAAAAGCGTAAACAATCAGTGCAAAATCTATCAGCCCGACAATCAGGGAGTACCAGCGCACTGTTTTGCCGTCTTTATCTGGGATGATGGGAATCAGTAGTGACGCCGCTATCGGAAACAGAATAATCGTCGTCAGCCAGGGGAAAGTAGCTGTATTCATCGCAATTTGTCTGCTATCAAAATCATGTTTGGCAAAAAGTCACTAGTTATTAACTAACAGCTTTTTGGGGATTTGCTCTTCCTCGTTAGGTTGATTTAATTAAATTAGCAATCCCCGATTTTTTCTCTTGGGAGTCTATTTTGACACTTGGGAGTGCGGAATGTGGATTAGGATACCCCCAGTCAAGTCAAAAATTGACCCTCAACAAAGCCGCTAAACTAGAATTCTAGCGACGGGACAGCGTAGCCCAACCCAGGCGATCGCTAAAAATACATCATGCTGTTTGCTGGTTGTCTAAAAAAGCGATTTGGTGCAAAAAGCATGAGAGGAGAAACAACCCTATGATAATGGCACAAATTGAAAATCAGATTCGTTATCTTACAAACGCAGATGGACAAACAACAGATGTACTCGTCCCCGTGGAACTTTGGCAACAGCTTAGCCCTCTTGTGTCACTTTCCGGGTATTCTGAATAAAAGGACTAAAAGAAAAAACTC
>NZ_CAWUDO010000047.1:0-63991 GCF_963920935.1 Nostoc sp. CCY 9925
GCCCTTTGAGTTGAGCTAGCTGTTTACCAGTAGTGCTGTCCCACACACGGGCTGTCTTGTCATCACTCGCAGTGACAATCTTCTTGCCATCTGGGCTAAAACTGGCATTGATGACCAAACTTTGATGCCCTTTGAGTTCGCTTAGCTGCTGACCAGTACTGGTGTCCCACACTCTTGCTGTCTTGTCATCACTCGCAGTGACAATCTGTTTGCCATCTGGGCTAAAACTGGCATTGTTGACCAAACTTTGATGCCCTTTGAGTTCGGCTAGCTGCTTACCAGTACTGCTGTCCCACACACGGGCTGTGTTGTCATCACTCGCAGTGACAATCTTCTTGCCATCTGGGCTAAAACTGGCATTGCTGACCGTACTTTGATGCCCTGTAAGCTGCGTCCGCTCTCGGATATCGCTCAAAATTGTTTGTAAAGCCAAAATTGGGCTTACGGCTGGATATTCGGCTACGGGTCTATCCTTGACTAATGCTTGCAAGTCTTGTCCTGCACGCATAGCTGAGAGTAACGCTTCTATTTGTTGAAACTCAAACTGCTGTAAAGCTGCAACTCCCTCTCGCTCTAGCCTTGTGCCTTCCTGGGCTTCTTGAATTTTCTCTTGTGCTGTACGAATTGTTTTGCTTGCCCATACTCCTGCTATGACTGCCAATAATAAAGTTACACCCAGTATCCCAGAGCCAATGCGAACCATCTGGCTTGCTTTATGTCCAGCTTGCACCAATCTCTGTTGTGCGTCTTCTGCCTCACGGCTTTTGCTGATGTAATTTTTTTGTTGTTCGGTTAGCAGAGGTTCTTTAGCAGCACTTGTAGCTAACCATTGTTCTGCTTCTTGTAAATCACTGCCACGCAGCAAAAAGCTGTCGTTCCTTCCCTTATTTTCCCACTCCAGCGCCCGAACGAGTAAGCGTGTATGCGCTTTCACATATTCCAAATTCGTATCAATTGCTTGAATTAGCTTTGGGAAAACAGTATTGAAATCATCCTCTTGGCGAAAAAACAGCCAGTTGTGTCTGGAAAGTGCAGGATTAACCTGCTCCATGTCAAAACCTTCTCGCCGCACAATTGGTACAAGGCGCTTATTGTTTTTGACTGCATGATCTATCTCTTGATTGCAAACTTTTGAGACAACGGAATCTGGCGTAATCACAAACACAAAGGTATTAGTTGCCTCAATCCCTGCTTGAATTTCTGCCCACCAATCAGCAGTTAGGGGAATATCTTTCCAGTCTACCCAGGTTTCACGATTGTGAGCTTTGAGTGCATCTTGGAGAACAACAACGAACTCCTTGTCTCTGCGAGAATAAGAGATAAAAACGTCACTCATGCGAGTTGCTCTATAAAGGTCAAACTCAGATTGACCTAGTACAATTTCCTTTGGATTATGTTGTATTTCAAATCAACCTGATATCAGTTACTTCACTAAACTGTTTTTAAATTTCGGAAATTTGTAGGGTGCGTTATGGACGCAAGTCCTAACGCACCGAAAATCATTGACGGTGCGTTACGCTGGCGCGATAACGCACCCTACCAAATTAACTACGGTGTACACACAAGGGGGTAAAAATCCTCTTACAGCGACTATTTCAGTTGGAGGATTCAGGCGATCGCTATTTTCATGAAATTCAATAATTACCGTGCTGATTTCATCATTTTTATCACACACAGAATAGAGTTACCTTTCTACGAAACCTACTTGTCCTCCAATTAATCCAAGAAATCCTGTTCCAAAGTGCTGAATTTCCAAAAAACTTGCTTGTTCGGGTGAGGCTTTATAAACTTGAAATGTTTTCATGATTCCCAAAGTAGCAGCACTTTCTAGAGGGCCAATAAAGCTAGTATCTCGGTCGAGAAAATAAGGTTGATTAGCCCAATGAGCCATTTGATTTGCATTCAAAAAATAACAGCCTGAATGGGGATTTAGCGTCCGATTAAAAGTAATAGGCGTATTCATAATTGTACCCTTGAGTTCTTGTTGTTTCTGCACATTTTGAAAGGGAGCAGTGACTCGCAAAGCTAAATCTCCATCAATGTAAGCTTTGTGAACTAAACCATGAGGCGAGATTTCATAACGATTTGGCTGGAGTAAGTTCGAGTCACCTGCTTGTTGGCTAAACCAGTTTAATTTGACAAAAAACCAAGGGTCATGGATGATTAAATCATCTTCCAGAAAGCAATAGTAATCATATTTGCCAACATAACTTTGCAGAACAGCTTGGCACTCAAATCCTAAAAGCATAGGTTCTATATTGCTAGAATGATGCTTGTATAAATCGGATGGTACAGGAAGCTGATTCAAAAGATGATTATTTTGGGTTGTACAAATAACAATATCTAATTCGTGAGATTGGGGTTGATTAGCAGGGAAAGCTAATCGCTGAGCAATGTTAATAATACTTTGAGATTTACCAAATAATTGGTGCAACCCAGTAAGACTTTGACTTAAAGCTTGCAAACGAGGTTGGGGGTCTTTACGTTGGGAAGCATGACGACCTTCATCACTAGGTTTAAAAAAGTGGGCAATAGTAAGAAGAATTCGCATTTTTAATGTTATTAGTTATTAGTTATTAGTAGAGACGCGATTAATCGCGTCTGTACATTAGCAGAGACACGATTAATCGCGTCTGTACAATAGTCATTGGTCATTCGTAAATGCCCAATGCCATATTCCTAATATTTAATTTCCACCAAATCCTTTAGAAATTTTAGGAGTTTGGCGTTTTTTAGTATCAGAAATTTTATTAGCTAACATCCATTGCAAATGCTCTGGTAATAGTTTCGCCACATCATAATGTTTAAGAATTGTCGCTCGCGCATTGGCACGAATCGCATTCATTTCTTGAGGATTATCCAGCGCTTCTTCAACCCGATTAGCAATATTTTGGGGAGAAAAGAAATCTACTAGCAGTCCATTAATGCCATCTTGTATGACTTCTAAGACTGGCGCAGTTTTGGAAGCTACTAGCACGCATCCCACTGACATTGACTCTAACATCGACCAAGACAAAACAAAAGGACGGGTTAAATAAATATGAGCAGAAGAAGCTTGTAATACCTGAAGATATTCATGGTAAGGCAGGCTATCTGTAAAGTGCAGCCTTGATAAATCTAAAGATAATTTTTCGAGCATCAATTGTTTATAAGTCTTGCCATCGGGAAGATTTTTACCATAAGCAACTCTATCTTCTCCCACAACTACTACATGGCATTTGGGTCGCCGCTGCTGAATTAGAGCTACAGCTTCCATAAACTGAGGAAAACCTCTATAAGGTTCCATTCCTCGCCCTACATAAGTTACTAACTCTTCAACATGGGAAAGGTCGAGATTTATTCTTGGTAAAACTAATTTTGCATCTGGTTTGGGAGCAAAAAATTTCGTATCAACCCCGTCATGACAGACAGTGATTTTATCGTGAAATTCTTTAGGAAATTGTTGCCGTTGCCAATAGGTAGGAGAAAGCCCGCGATCGCAGCTATATAAATCAGTTAAAATCGGCGTATTTTTGACGCGAATTCGACATACATCATCAGCATTTAATGGTTCGTTCGGATCAAAATCTGCATCAGAACCGTGAGCATGATAAAACCACTCGAAATAACATAACAATTCGGCTTTGGGAAACACATCTTTCATAAACAAAGTCGGCCCCCAACCAGAATGGCCATAAATTATATCTGGAACGAAACCCTCAGCTTTTAATTTCTCTGCTATCCGATAAACAGCTTGGCCAGTAAGCACAGCATTTTCCAGGGTGCGAACGTAGTGGTGCGTTTGGGGAGCAGCTTCACGAGAAGGAGTGTAAATAGCTTTATTAACACCAAATATTTCTCCTTCACGACGATTTGTACCATAGACAACTTTGAAATTCTTATCCTTACCCAAAAACATGGCAAGGTTGCGAAATTGCGCGGGGAAGTTGGGATGTAAAAATAAAATCTGCATTGGAATAATTTTATATTGTGAAATAAAATAAAACAGGAGTCAGAATTCAGGAGTCAAAATTCAAAGTTCACAATCCGTAATTAGTTTAGAATAATTAGTACATAACAAAACTATTTTATTTGTAAAAATTTAAAATTATATATTCTCCAATTTGGAAATAAGCCTGGGATATTTTCTTTCCAGAATAATTAATTATAGTTATACCGATCTCAGCATATCTTAAAAATATTTAATTATTTTGGCTCCTGAATTCAGACAAGCTTTTTCAGATTATAAGATTATTTGCGATGATTTTTTCGCAATTAAATATTAGTTAACTTAAGTTTTTCTTGAATACTGATACTAAATTACCTCCAGAAGTAATATCTCCCTGGTCTTCCCGATTGAATGCAACTGAGCACTGTTTTAGTAAGCCGTTGCCACGAAATGCGAAAATAATTGCAAATTCGTCTGATGACCATGAAATTTATTGGCATTGATTTAGGCTGGAAATCCCAACCAAGTGGACTATGCTGTTTAGAATGGATAGATGGACAACTGCAACTACTCGATTTAGACCGCAAAGAAGCCATTGCAGATATCCTGACATGGATTGATGACAGTGTACAACCAGACGAACCAGCCATCATCGCTGTAGATGCACCCACCCTCATACCCAATGAGGCTGGAAGTCGCCTCCCCGACAAACTCACCCATAAATACTTTGGTAAATATCACGCCGGATGTTACCCAGCTAACAAAAACCTACCCTTTGCCGATCGCACCGTCAACTTTGGCTTAGAATTAGAATCTCGTGGCTATGTCCACGCACCCACCATCGAACCGCTAAAACTTGGCAGATATCAAATAGAAGTCTTTCCCCATCCAGCAATTGTTCATCTCTTCAACTTAGAACGCATCCTCAAATACAAAAAAGGACGCCTCAACGAACGCCGTTTAGAATTAATCAAACTTCAAAATTATCTTCTCGATATTCTCCCCTCTCTTTCTCCTCCTGTGATGCTGTGCAATTCGTTTTTTCTGGAAATTCCTAGCACAGGCGCAGCTCTCAAAGCAACTGAAGATAAACTAGATGGCCTAGTTTGCGCTTATGTTGCTGCATACTGGTGGTATTGGGGAGAAGAACGTAATTTGGTACTTGGCGATCGCACTACTGGCTATATTGTTATTCCTCAAAGAATTTTAACTTAAAATGAGCGTTGTAATGTAGATTTTATCCCACGCAGGGGAGGAGTGTTAGATTATAAGGTAAGAAAGCTGCAAACCCAATCTCCAGTCCTTTTTACCGAGGTTTTATGCAAGGAGTTAGTTCTAATTTGAGTTTAAAAGAGCTTTATGAAATTGATGAACATCTCTGGTTAGAGGAAACAATTAAACTATTGAAAGCCAATCATTTAGAACAATTAGATTTAGAAAATTTAATTGAGGAGTTAGAAAATTGGGTTCGGAGAGACAAAGCCAGGGTTGCTAGTTTACTAGAACAAGTTATTAGATATCTTTTATTGCTGCAATGTTGGACAGAAGAATCTCAATATAATTCTGGACATTGGAGAGCAGAAGTTAGAAGTTTTAGGACTCAGTTAAAACGGAACTTGACAACGAATTTATATCAATTTTTAGAAAAAGAATTGGCATCAATTTATGATGATGCTTTAGGGTATGTTATTGAGAAAACTGAAGGCAAATTAGATAACTTACCTCAATCTTGCACTTATACCTTAGAACAGCTATTAGATATTAATTATCTACCTTAAATTATATATAGGACTAGTATTTGATTTCTGAAAAAATCTAAGTATGTGTAGGGTGTGTTACGGCTTCCGTAACGCACCACCCGAAGGTTTTGGTGCGTTAGCCTACGGCATAACACACCCTACGTATATTTCAAAAATCAAATATGATTCCTATAGAAGAAAAGGCGTTGCTAAATTGAAATCAGCAACGCCTAATCTAGAGTATTCAAAAACTATTCAATTGTCTTATTCTGCCCAAGCAATCAACCTTGGTTCATAAGGATTGGCCAGATGTGGATTTTTCGGTAATACCCGCAAGGATAAGCCTTGCAAACCAGAAGTGGTGTAAGTAATATTACCCGTGTAGGTACTCAATCCTTGGGTATCTTCGCCTTGGTAATCCATCACCACTGGTACAGCGTTGACAATATCACCATTGGCATCGATGGCACCTTGATATAACTCTACTTGCACATCATCATTGTTCAAAGTTGCCAAGTCAACCTTAGCTTTCACAGCCACAGTTTGATTAACTTCAATATCCGCAGGTGTTGATACATCAATATCTTTGATTTTGATGTTGAACCAATGGTCGCTGAGTTTTGCTTTCCAAGCGGCTAGTTCTTTGGCTGGGGCATAGTTATCAACGGTCAGGGTATGATAGCGATCGCTAGCTGGAAAATAAGCTCTTTGTGCATATTCTCCTACCATCCGCGCTGTATTAAAGAATGGACAATTCAAGCGAATTGCATCCTTCATTTTGGCAACCCATGGCCGCGGTAAGCCATCACTATCGCGATGTTCATAAAATAGCGGTACGACTTCCTTCTCTAGCAAATCGTAGAGGGCGTTGGCTTCTACTTCATCTTGGTAGGTGGGATCGTCGTAATTTTCTCCATGTCCAATTGCCCAGCCTGTGCGGACGTAATCAGCTTCATCCCACCAACCATCTAGTACACTTAAATTCGGCAATCCATTCATTGAGGCTTTCATGCCACTGGTACCAGACGCTTCCCGCGGACGACGCGGTGTGTTTAACCAGATATCACAACCTGCTACCATCAACCGCGAAATGTGAATGTCGTAATTAGGAACAAACACTACCTGCTTTTCTAAATGCTGTTCGCGGATAAAGTGATTGATGTCGCGGATAAGTTCTTTTCCGGGAATATCTTTAGGATGCGCTTTACCGGCAATTACAAATTGCACCTTTCGGTGTTTGTTGGCTAATAAAATCCGCTTGATGCGTTCTACATCGCGCATCCACAAAGTAGCGCGTTTGTATGTGGCAAAGCGACGAGCAAAGCCAACGGTGAAGGCGTAAGGATCTAAAACTTCTTGGGCTTGGACAATTTCTGAAGGTGAAGCGCCGCGATCGCGTAAATGCTTCACCATATGCTCGCGCACATACAGTATCATGTCTAAGCGGCAGCGTTCGTGATTCCGCCACAATTCCTCATCGGGTATGGCGTCCATCCTCTCCCATAGTGGGCTATCTACTGGTGCTGATGACCAATTTGGCCCCAAGTAGCGATCGTATAACTCTTGAGTTGATTTGGCAACACAACTCCGAGCATGGACACCGTTGGTAATGGCGGCGATGGGCACTTCCTCTACTGGCACTTTCTTCCACAAGCCCTGGAACATTTGCCGGGACACGACGCCGTGCAGTTGTGCTACGCCGTTAGAAAATGTTGCCATTTTCAGCGCCAGCACTGCCATACTGAAAGGTGCAGATAAATCGCCAGTATTTTCGCGCCCTAACCCTAAAAACTGCTCTTTGGGCAAGTCAAAGATTTCTGCATAGTACCCCAGGTAGTACAAAACTTTATCGGGAGAAAACAAGTCAATACCTGCTGGTACTGGCGTGTGAGTGGTAAAGATATTGCTGGAAGCTACTACCTGTTTAGCTTCGGCATAATTTAATCCTTGTTCCTGAATCAGCAGCCGGATGCGTTCTAGGGCGGAGAAGGCGGCGTGACCTTCGTTCATGTGGTAGGCGGTGACGTTCAGCCCCAAGGCTTTGAGCATTTGCACGCCACCGATCCCCAGCATGATTTCCTGGTGGATACGCATGTCGATGTCGCCGCCATAGAGTTGGTCTGTGATGTCGTGGTCGTAGGGATTATTGGGTTCAATGTTGGTGTCTAGCAGATATAAAGGCACCATTCCCACCTGTACGCGCCAAACTCTGGCGTAGACCTTGCGCCCTGGATAGTCTACTGCAATCCGTAGTTCTGAACCATCTGGATTGCGCTCTGGGTGCAGGGGCATGTTGTAGAAATCGTTGATGGGGTAGCGTTCTTGCTGCCAACCATCAGCATTGAGATACTGGGCAAAGTAG
Source organism: Nostoc sp. CCY 9925 (assembly GCF_963920935.1). NCBI lineage: Bacteria > Bacillati > Cyanobacteriota > Cyanophyceae > Nostocales > Nostocaceae > Nostoc > Nostoc sp. CCY 9925. The sequence continues at coordinate 8,030 of NZ_CAWUDO010000047.1, forward strand.
CCTTGCTGGTAGAGTAAACCTACACCTACAAGCGGTAGCCCCAAGTCACTGGCAGATTTGAGGTGATCCCCCGCCAGAACGCCCAAGCCTCCAGAATAGACGGGCAAGCAATCAACAAGTCCGAATTCCGCCGAAAAATAGGCGTAGCATTCTTTTGGTTTATTTTCCCGTTGTTTCTGATACCAGGTGCGCTCTTGCAAATAATCTTCTAACTGACGGTTAGCTCGATCCATTTGCGCTAGGAAGCCTTCGTCTTCGACAACTTCCAAAAGCCGCGCCTGAGAAATAGTACCCAGCATCAACACCGGGTTATGACGGCTAGACTCCCACAGGTCGGAATCTAAGCGACGAAATAAATCTTTAGTCTCAACGTTCCAATCCCAGTGCAAGTTATATGCCAGCCGCCGCAGCGGTTCTAGTCGCGGCGGTAGTGAGGGAGAAACATTGAATGTGCGAATTGGCTGCATAGGTTGGCAAGACTCCAAGTTTAGCTATGGTTATTGTTTACTTTCTTTACCAATGTTGCCAATTCTTTATAGTGTAGTTTGTGAAGAAGCCATGACTTTGTTAAGCATTGAAAACTTTTCTTAACCTCGTTGCGAGAGTTTACACCAAGGTGTTTTTTATTCTATGCGTTACGACAAGCCATGTACTTGGTATATTAAAATTTAATCATTTACTGGCATGTATCATTTAAGATAATTTGCTTTGCAATAAATTATTTATATTTATTTTAGTATTCGTTTCGGGGATCAATTATTGTGTCTTAGCGGAGCCTTGGAGTTTATCATCCTCATTGTAGTAATAAGAAAAAATTAATTATTTTTTAATAAAATTGTGCTGATACAGAGTCGTCAGAATGGATAGGTTAGGGTTAACCTAAATTTATGCGATCGCATCTAATTGTTTCACACAGCCGACAATTCGTACTGACTAAAACTCTAGCAAGCCGTTAAGCAGAAAAAGGGATAGCCAACCACTTAGTATCAAACATTGATACTACAACAGGAAAACAATTTAATAAATGTTATCTTATGCACCTAGTGAAGGCTGATCCTTAGTATTTTTTGACATTGTGAGAGCTATGGCTGCTGCATAGGCAATCTCCGCGGCCATTTGATAAGCAAGTTTAATACTTGATGAAGCGTCCTTGGTTTTAGGACGAGGAGAAACTTTTTTGCGCCGCGATTCTTGCTTGACATCGCCTGCTACAACCGATCGTTGTAATAATATCCAAGCATCTAGATCCTCAGAATCATAATCACTTTGAATTAGCGATCGGATTTCGTCTTCAGCTACAATACTCAGGTAACCTGTAGCCAGAGCTTGTTCTACAATTTCTTTAATTAAAGCCATAATCTTAGACCAAGTGTGTGAGTTAAAACCGATACCTCAATTTCTGCAATTGCATCTTGCTTAGTCAACTTTTCCCTGAAACTCTGATACGTTTTAGCTTTCAATAAAATTTATAACAACCAGTCCCAAGCACGCATCACCCGCTTGGCTCACCCGTTTGGGTGATTTACAAATTTTGAGATATAAGTAACAGGGAAGAAGATAATTTTTAGCTTTTTGTTTGTTTCAGAAAGAGGGTGTCATTCAGTATAGTAGATATCATTTTGAATTTAACAGAAACTAAAAATTTTTTTAGAGTTAGGTGACGGTATAAATATCAACAAAATGGCATTAGTAATTAGTCATTAGTCATTATTTTCCCTGTAACCCTCTGCCCCTGTGCCCTGCATCCCTATTTCCTAATTAGCGATCGCTTCCGTAAAAAACTTAGCTGATTTTCAGATTTTTTATCAGTAAATAACCTGAAAATCAACTTACTTTCAGAAGATTGCACCACTAAAAATAAAATGTGTTATCGTTAAAAACAATTGTAATAAAAAGCTATTCATCTAATTTATAAGGATGAATTGGTTGGTCTGTAAATCATCCGTGTGCAACATGATTGGAGCAGCATACTCTAGAAATTCGTTGCAAGAAAGCCGTCATAGCAGTCGGGGAAGCGCTTACTTGTTTGCACCGATGGTTAACTTCAATGTGATGGCTGATGTGGGAGATAATCCACCTTAATTGGATTTTATTTGGGCAGAACTACCCATCAAAATCCAACAATAATTACATATTCTGCTAGACATAAATTGTTTCTGAATTTTAAAGAGTCTAGTTAAATGTATTTTTGTTACCAAATAGCTTGTAGGACTTAGTTGTTTTAAAATACTAAAACCGCCTGATAATAAGTAACCTTCAGGGAAACAACTCTATGCGTAGTTGTGTAACAAGCTTTAAAAATTTTTTGCCCGATAACCAAAACAGTAGCCTATCTCAACTAGGAAATATTCCTATCAGACAAGTTAATAGTCTGAGCTTTGACTCTGCGATGCACTGATGTTGTTTTGTTAATTCAGTCTCCTGAAAAATCAGCAAAACTTTTGCGTAACTTGACTGTTGCGAAAGCTTCTAGCGATTGAAGCAATTGTGTATATCAGTTGAGTAACTATGCCATATAAAAGTTAAAAAAAAATGTTCGCATAGTTAAAGCCAGACATAGGTTTTTCTAAATTGGTAAACCCATTTAGAAACCTTGGGTAATACATTAATACCGCTAATTTACATCAGGTATTAAGACATACCAATACCAATGGTATGGCTGCGAGATTCGGATACAACCCAAAAAAGCTTCAAAACTTTCAAGAACAATTGATTGAAGAGATATGTAACCATGTATAACGAGCAATATTTCTCAAAAATTCAACGCACCCAAGAACTTTTAGTTACTACAGTATTAGGAGATATTCCTACACTCCTTCTCGGGCCAAAATTACGAAATTTAGTATATCGTACTATTTTTGCGAAAATAGGTAGCCCAGTTTATATTCAAAATGGTGTTGAGTTTAACGGTACTTCTTGTATTGAAATTGGCAGTGGAGTATATATTTTCAAAGGTGTGCGGTTAGATGCTAGCGGACACAAAAATAATAAAATTCATCTAGCGAATAAAGTCGCTATTGAACGTAATGTTGATATCGGCTGTTTGTCAGATACGTGTATACATATTGATGAAGACACCTTTATTGGTCCCAACGCGTGTATTGAAGGCCCAGGAGACATTAAAATTGGCAAACACTGTATGATTGCTGCCCACTCAGGGATATATGCCAATAATCATAACTTTGCCGATCCAATGCAACCGATGAAATACCAAGGTGTGACTCGCAAGGGAATTGTAATTGAGGATGACTGCTGGCTAGGACATGGAGTAACAGTATTAGATGGCGTTACCATTGGTCAAGGCAGTGTGATTGGTGCGGGAGCAGTTGTCAATAAAGATATTCCTCCTTTTTCCGTTGCTGTAGGCATACCTGCACGAGTCATCAAAAATCGAATTGGCAAGAATTTAGCAAAACTTCAGGAGAAATAGGGAATTGGGCATGGGGCATGGGGCATGGGGCATGGGTACGGTCAGTGTTCCCTGTAAACTCTACTTTTTTGGGAAACTTATGTTGTTAGTCAACGTCACAAGAATAGCCAGTCTCTGAGTTATTTTTTAGGGACATCTAGCAAGTCAGACACGCACCATTTTCAATAAACTTGGGCATAGCCTATGCCCCATACTTCGGCTTACCTCGACTCCCTTCTCTACGAGAGGCTGCGCCAACGGCTACGCTTAGCACAAGTCAGGGCAAGTCGCTCGGCACAAGTCGCTCAGTACAAGTGCCCCATACCCAATCCCCAGAATCTCGTCTCAAAAAGGGACGAGATGTGGGTAATATAAAGTAGCTACTTTTTCTGCATGGCAGATACTGAAAGAAAAGCTCTCTTTGTCATACCCGTTGGAGATATTTGTATGGTGACTTTAAAAATCGTTGTTTATATTGTTGTTGCCTTCTTTGTAGCTATCTTCGTCTTCGGATTTTTGTCGAACGACCCAGCTCGTAACCCCGGTCGTCGGGACTTGGAGTAAAAGAGCGATAAATTATCCATAAGTTTGGAAGGCGGAAAATACTCAACGCCACGGAAACTTACTAGGTTAAAGTTAGTAAGTTTCCTGCTCCAAGTAGCAGAAGGCGACAGTCGAAAGGCAAAATGTATATTCATGCTTTTGTTCGCCATTTGGCTGTTTGTTAGCTCGATTTTGCTCAAATATGCTTCATCCAGTTCTGCCGCCCGATCCGCCTCCTATTCTCGAACCTTTACAACCTGCCAATCCTGTCTCATCTGTTAGTGATACCCAGTCTGCTTCAGGTGTCAAGACTGGGATACACTTAAACACAGACAGATCCAAGCATCACCTGGATTTGGCTCAGTTGACGATCGCAGGTGAGACGAAAAGTTATCCGCGATCGCCAACTTCGCTTGGCTCAACTGGCCATAGGCTTTTAGTCGCCGAAACTCCGTCTGCACCCGATCCACCAAAAACTTTCCCACCAGAATTTTCCTCTGTCAACACCTCTCAAAGTGCCGCACTTCTGGGGCAATCTCTAGAAGTTGGTTATCCCACGCAGCAAGTTCAGATTTTTAATGTTGCTGAAAAAGAAGATACAAAGGTAGACAGACCCAGGGACGCTCTGACACAGGGACACACACAAGGAGAGCCTGAAGCATCTGAAGAACCCCAAGAGCGATCGCCAAATCCCAACTTTAGCAATCAAGAAAAACAAACCTCATTAGACTCTCCTGACTCTACTGTGTCAGAGCGTCAGAGCGTCAGAGCGTCACCCTCTCCTGTTTCTGCATCAAATTCTCAATCAGTACAAAATTTAATACAATTCAAATCTCGCAACCCAACAAACAAACTTTCTGCGCCCTTCACTGTAGAATTTTATTCCCAAACCCAAACACCAACACCTACGCCACAAGTAGACACTACAAATCAGCCACAAGTGCCAGCTAGTACGCCGCCAGTCGCTGCACCAAGAATTGTGGAAGTGACCTCAGATCGGCAGGAGTATGACGAACAACGGCGGATTATTACGGCTGTTGGTAATGTGGTTGTACGATTTGATGGAGCGGTAGTAGATGCGGATCGCCTGCAAGTCAATTTGGATAACTTGATTGCTGCGGGGGAAGGTAATGTAACTCTGACACGGGGCGATCAAGTACTACGGGGACAACGTTTTACCTATAACTTTGTTCAAGATAGCGGGGAAATGCTAAATGGTAGCGGGGAAATTTACGTACCCTCAGCCACTACAGACTTTGCTTTCTCATCCACAGATATAACCACTGGTGGAGTCCCACAACGTCCGCCAAGCGATCGCATTATAGCCAATCAGCCGCTTTCAGGTGTCAGCAGTCCTGGAGGAATTGATATCACAGTTGGTGGTCAGTCAGAAGCCAGCAACCTCCCACCTCCAAAAGCTGGGGGTGCAGTCAAGCGCCTGAGGTTTGAAGCCCAACAGATTGACTTTTATTCTCAAGGCTGGCAAGCAAGCGATGTCCGCATCACTAATGACCCTTTTTCCCCCCCAGAACTAGAGTTACGTGCAGATAAAGTCACTTCGACGCGGGAATCACCCTTGGTAGACCGTATCCAGACACGGGGACAGCGTTTGGTATTAGATCAAACGATCTCGTTACCAATTCCCCTAAATGAGCGGAAGATTGACCGTCGGGAGCGAGATGTTACACCTTTTATAGTCTCTCCCGGCTATGACGGAGAAGACCGGGGTGGTTTTTATGTTGAGCGTGGCTTTCCAGTCATCGATACAGAACAGACACGCTGGACAATCACGCCCCAGTTATTTGTACAAAGGGCTATAGAAGGAAGGGAGAACTTAAGCGCAATATTTGGTGTCAGAACCAGGATAAATTCTGTTTTGAGTCCACGAACTGTAATTCAAGGTACTGGAGAGTTAACCAGTTTTGACTTCGACAACGTAGAAGACAGTTTTCGGGCGAATTTGGGATTGCGCCAAATATTAGGCGATCGCCTTCCTCATCTGTTGAATTTGCAATATAATTACCGCGATCGTCTCTACAACGGTTCCCTTGGCTTTCAAGACGTTCAGAGTAGTTTTGGTGGCCTGATTAGCTCTCCTGTGATTCCTCTAGGGAAAAGTGGCATCAACCTCAGCTATCAAGCAAGTGCCCAGTATATCGATGCCAACACGGATCGCTTAGACTTACTAGAACCAGTGCGGGACAACAATCGCATCTCACTAGGTCGCCTACAAGCCAGTGCTGCCCTAAGTACTGGATTGCGACTGTGGCAGGGAAAACCATTAGCACCCACTCCTAGTGAGGGATTACGATACACGCCTAGCCCTGTGGTTCCTTACTTGCAAGCGATCGCTGGCGTCACAGGCACTACCAGTTATTACACCAATGGAGACAACCAAAGCACCCTAACTGGTACAATTGGCTTACAAGGGCAAATTGGCCATTTTTCTCGACCCTTTTTAGACTATACAAGTTTTAGTATCATTTATTCTCAAGGTTTAAATAACGGATTATCACCTTTTTTATTCGATCGCTTGGTTGACGAAAAAGTATTGACTGCTGGAATTACACAGCAAATCTATGGGCCTCTGCGCTTAGGCTTTCAAACATCAATTAACTTAGATACAGGTAAAGAATCTAGCACCGACTACATTGTGGAATATAGCCGCCGCACCTATGGCATTACCTTGCGTTACAATCCGGTACTGGAGTTAGGTGCTTTGAGCGTCCGAATTAGTGACTTTAACTGGAATGGCGGCACAGATCCATTTTCTGAAATTAAGCCAGTAGTGGGCGGCGTGCAACAGAATTATTAATCAAAATGGGCAAACAGGGCATTGGGTCATTCTCCGCCTCTCCTTGTCCCCGCGTCTCCCTCATCTTCCCCATGCCCTATTCTAATGATTCGGGATTTAAAGGCAAAATTACTGTAAATGTAGTACCGACACCAACTTGACTTGTAAAGCTAATTTGACCTCCGTGAGCATCAACGCATCTTTTAACAATAACTAACCCCAATCCGGTGCCTTGAATTGATTGGACATTTGAGGCTCGGTAGAATGATTCAAAAAGTCGGGCTTGGTCTGCTTCGGGAATACCAATTCCTTGATCTTGAATATAAAAAATTGCTACTTTATCCGTAGGATCGCATATTACATCGAAGTGAATATTGTCACCGCTGGGAGAATATTTGACTGCGTTTGACAGTAAATTCACGAACATGTAATGCAAGAGCCGTTCATCCATCACTGCGTTCGTATTCTCACTATGACAAGTAAAAATAATTTGACTGACACTATTTATAACAGTAGAAAAATCTTCGATTAGTTCTATACAGAATTGTTCTAAGTGAATTGGAGCAGGATTGCATACCAGTTTTCCTGCCTCTGCATGACCCATAAATAGCACCTCTTCCATGAGTTGGTTCATGGATTGCACAGCTCCTTGAATGCGGTTTAAATAGGTGCTTCTTTTAATATCTGTCAACCGCGATCCTTGAATTTCTATCAGTTCTACTGCTGTTTGAATAACTGTTAGGGGATTACGGAACTCATGAGATACGGTCGAAATAAATAAAGACTTAAGACGATTAAGTTCTTGCTCCTTTTCTAATGCTTGCTCTAGCAATTGTGCTTGACGCCGTTCGCTAAGATCCCAAAAAACAACTACTACACCATTTATCTGGTCAGGACGCCGCCTCAATGGTGAGGCACTATCGCCAATGGGAACTCTTTTTCCATCTCTAGTAATCAGAGATGTGAATTCCCCCAAATAAACAACCTGTTGTTCTCGTAGCACTTTTGTGACGGGGTTTTCTAAGGTAGTTTCTGTGACTTCATCGACAATATGAAAAATATTTGACACTTCATTGCCTAAAGCATCTTCTTGCTGCCATCCAGTTATCGCCTCAGCTGCGGGATTCATGAATGTCACCATTCCTTGTTCATTGGTGGCAATTACAGCATCACTCATGGAGTTTAAAAGAGTTGCTAACTGATCTCGATTCTCCCGTAGTTCGCGTTCTAACTGGTGTTTTAATAAACCGATTTCAATAGCTATTCTTAAATCTTTTGTAGTAAATGGTTTAATAATATATCCGAAAGGTTGAGTAACTTTTGCTCTTTCTAGAGTATTTTCATCACCATATGCAGTGAGAAAAATCACGGGAACATCTAGTTGTTCACGAATATGAGTGGCAGTAGCAATACCGTCCATCTCTCCTTTTAGGATAATATCCATTAGTATTAGTTCTGGTTGAGTCTCCCACGCTTTGGCAATGGCAACTTTTCCAGAGGAAGCTGTACCTGTGACAATGTACCCTAGTTGGCTGAGTTGGCTGGCAATAGTTCTAGCCACAATCACTTCATCTTCAACAACTAAAATCCTAGCTTGAGCCATTTGATATTTACTAATCCAAAGTTAACTGCGTGAATTGGATTTTGAATACTGTTCCACGATCGCGTTCTAGAGTAATCTCACCTTCGAGTTGTTCTGTAACTAAGTCATACACTAAAGAGAGACCCAAAGAACTAGTATTTCTCCAATCTAAATTATCTGGTAAACCAATACCATTGTCTTGAATAGTCATCTCGATACTATTATTAAGATTTCGTAAAGCAATATGAATTGTGCCTGCTTGTTGGTTGGGAAAAGCGTGCTTGAGGGCATTGGAGATTAATTCGTTGATCACTAGTCCACAGGCAATGGCTTGGTCAATATTCAAACTAACTGAATCTATATCAGTTTCTAAGCCAATTCTACCGGGAACTATTTGATAAGAAATTAACAGGCTTGCTGCCAAATTGTGGATATACTCACCAACATCAATTTGTCCGATATCAGGGGAAGTATATAAATTTTTGTGAATTAGAGATATGGACTCGATGCGATTCTGACTTTCTCTGAGAACTTTAATTACTTCTGGATCTTGAATTGTGTGAGACTGGAGTTGCAATAAGCTAGAGACAATCTGCAAATTATTTTTAACTCGGTGATGTACTTCTTTTAACAGAACTTCTTTTTCAGCTAAAGCACTTCTGAGCTTTACTTCCGCTTTTTGTCTTTGAACAAGTTCAGTTTGAGCTTGCTCAAAGATGCTGGATTGTTGAATGGCGATCGCCAATTGTACTGTCACTTGATCGAGCAAATCTAATTGATTTTCTTCCCATTCTCGAAAACGTGAACATTGGTGAGCGATTAGTAAACCCCAAAGGTGAGAACCAGGGTTTTGAGAGCTTACTTCAAGTAAAATGGGCACGACTAAATTTGCTTTGACATCAAACCTTTCTAATAACTCAATATGGCAATCAGTTAGTCCAGCTTGATAAATATTAGCGATTGCTCCTTTGCGTCCTTGATAATACTCGCCTCCTGCGCCTGCTTGAAAACAAGTATCATGAATCTCTACGCCTAAAGAGACTGTCCATCCAGGCTCTACAGATTCTGCCATAATTGTGCCGATCATCTCTCGGTCAAACTGATAAACTACCACTCGTTCAACCTTCAACAAATCTCGCACTTCTTCAACTGTTGCAGTGAGAATATCTTGCAGATTCAAAGATTGACGAATCCTTTGAGCAACAGTCCGCATCAATTGTTCTCGTTCGGCTTGAGCAATAATCGCAAGTTCACTTCGCTTACGTTCTGTGATGTCTTGGCCAATACCGATAATTTGACCATTTGGAAGTTTAACATTCGTCCAAGATGTATCTAGTAAATGACCATCCCGTACCCGAATTTTAAAATCACCCCAATTGCGTTGTGCAGACTGAATAAAGTTAATTACATGCTGACGATATTCAGGATTAGGATATAAGAATTCTAGAACATTAGAATTTTGGAAATCTTGGAATTTCCACCCTAAAACACTTTCCCATTCTTGGTTCACCCACTGAAGTTTGCCACTAGTATTAATGAGTGCAATCATCAAAGGTATGTTTTCAAAAATTAACCGCAAAAATTCGTTTTGCTCTTGGAGTTTTGTTTCTACGTTTTTGAGATATGTGATATCATTAAATAATGTCAATATTGCTGATTCGTTGTTAAAATTTAAATATTCTAGTGAAGCAATCGCCCAAAAATAGCTGCCATCCGATCTTTTTAAATTAAGTTCATAATTACGAATATATCCATCCCGTTCGAGAGCTTCTAACAATGCTGATAAATCTGTTGAATTTTGGTAAAAATCTAATATTTTTTTGTGATTAACTAAATCTATCTCTGACAATTTAAATGTTTTAATGAACTCTTGATTTGCATATAAAATTAAGCCGTCAGACACACGCGAAATCATTAATGGAATAGGAATAACTGCCGAAATAGCTCTAAATCTAGCTTCGCTTTCCTCAAGATTTATTTCGATTTGTTTGTGTTCCGTAACATCTTTTATATGAACCAACTGAGCCTTGTGTTTACTATAATCTATTGCATGTGAAACAATTTCCACATCTATAATCTGTCCGTTTTTGCGACGATGTTGCCCAGAAAAATGTAAATTATAATTTTTTTCCGCTAAATATTTCAGCACTCCAGGCACATCTACTACAGGGCGAATATCAGTTATTCGCATTTCTAAAAACTCTTCTCGTGAGTAGCCATAGTGAACAGTAGCAGCTTCATTCACATCTAAAAATCTCAGATTATTTTCATCATACACCCACATAGGGTTAGGATTTTTAGAGAAAAGTAGATTAAAACTTTTTTGGCTATCGTCAAGATTTTTTTGCTTATGTAACTCTAAATTATTGATTATTTGTTGAGCTAAATTTTGTAAAGCTACTTGCTCCTTAAAATTCAAATTTCGTGCAACAAAATCAATTACACAAAGAGTGCCTAATGCAAAGCCATTAGAGGTAATTAGAGGAACTCCTGCATAGAAGCGAAAACAATTATTTGATGTGACAAAGGGATTTGTGGCAAACCGTTCATCCTGCAAAGTATCTGGAATTATTAATATGTCATTTTGTAAAATTGTATAATTTCCAAAGGAAATGTTTCGCGCAACTTCCGATGTAGTTACTCCAATTTTTGACTTAAACCACTCGCGTTCTGCATCGACTAGAGTAATCAAAGCAATTGGTGTTTCACAAAAGTTAGCAGCTATTTGAGCTAGTCCATCAAAAACTTCTTCTGGGGGTGTATCTAAAATTTGATACTCATTAACTACTTTTAGTCGTTGCCTTTCATTTTCAGGAAATAACATCTATCGTTGTGTGAAAAAAATTTTGTATACTTAACCTTGATATATAAATCTGCTTTGATTTTTGAATTTCTTTGCTCTCATAAGGGAGTATGCAATAGAAAATCAGCTTTTTGAGTGGAGGGCGAGTTTTTTCAGAAATAAAATATGAGTTGTATATATTTGGATTTTAGAAAATCTGGCTTTAATCGAAAATTATTACTTTTATTAAATAGTTATTTTATTACCTTCAATTAGCTAAAATATATTTTTTAGTTAACAAGTTTTTTGGATAAATTCATAATTGATTTAGAGAGTATTCTTAAGATATTTATTCTACTTGATTTTAAATAAGCATTCGCAATGATTTAAACAAGTTTTATAAAAAAACAAACAATCTTCACTGCTACTATACACGTATTACATAGTTTTTTATGTTACATTAAATGGGTATTATCAGCATAATAGCTATATTAAAAAATAAAAGTAAAAGTATATACAAAATATAGTTGTCGCTAGAGATTTAGCAACCAAATCGACCCACTCCAGACACAGAGACATGAGAAAATCTCTGTGCCCTCTGGCTTGGAGCGGTTCGTTCTATCTTGGGCGTCCAAATGTAGTGATATATAAAACAGCTTCATCAGCAGGAATACCCAGAACTTCATTTACTTGGTCATCAAAGAATCCACCGATGCCGCTAACGCCTATATTTAGGTGCATTGCAGCTAAATTCAGGCGTTGTCCTAAATGGCCAGCATCCATATGTAAGTAACGGTAAACGCGATCGCCATATTGAGCGATGGCAGCCTTAAGATCGGCAGTATGGAACAGTACTGCTGCTGCATCTCGTCCTAATTCTTGCCCCAAACAGAGAAAATGTAACTCTCGGCGGAAATTTTTAAACCGAATTTGCCGTAATTCTTGAGCTTTGGGCGCATAATAATAACAACCAGCCTCCAGTCCTTTGACACCGCAAACAGCAATAAATGTTTCTATTAAATTCAGGTCAAAATAGTCTGGAGAAATATCTAAACTTTGGTCAATGTAACTTTGCGGTTGATAGGTGAAATCGAGTAAACTTTTCAGTTCATCAAAAGTTAAATCATCACCATTGTAAGCACGGGTAGAACGTCGCTTGTACATAGTGATTTCCAGTTCTGAGAGCTTTTCTCCCCAATGTATAGGTGTAGTGGTGGTGGGAATTTTCAAACAGAAAGGAAAATTGTATTTATCCTCCAAAGATTTTTTTTGTTTGATCGCTGGTAGATTAAGCTTGCCAGTAACACCTGGTTGAATCTGAGTGTATTTATGGAAATATGTCAGCAGTTCGCCATCGGGAATTTGTGGATAACTAGTTTCAGTGGCAGAAGGTAAAGCAGTACATCCCAATGGCAGATTTTGATTAATATCTAACAAATCTGCCAGAGGTAGAATGGCGATCGCACCTTCATGTTGTGAATCGACATAAAGCAAATCATTTATTGATTCATCCACAAAACCGCCGATTAAATGGGGGCGATAATCAGTAATCGCACCAGCTAACTCGATATTACCCAAAAGGTGACCCGTATCTAGAAAAATCCGACGATAAGCCCGGTCTTCATAACGCCAAGCAGAACGATAAAAAACCGCCGTAACAATAATTGCCAATTGGGTATTTTCTAGGGAAGGGTGCCAGAAACAAGCTGATTGTAGAGTTTGCCAAACATTACTTTCCCAATAATGCATCAGCGAATGAGTCCGACATTGGTAATTATACAGACCTGGAGGCAATAACGACGTACCACGGGAAACTAAATACACCTCCGCAGGGTATAACCCGCCCGCACTCGGAGCCGCACGTAAATAAACCGCACTTCCCATAGAAGGCATTCTCGCAGTGAGTCCATAGCTGCGAAACAGCAACCGCGACAGTCTTTGCCACCATTGAGCATCTGGATTATTCGCAAATGCCTCTGGCTTTTCTTGGATATAAGGTTTGAGATCGTAAGTAGAGCCAATTTTGTATTCCTTGAAAGGTACTGGCTGCTTAGCCCAATCTAACCTTTGAGTTTTCAAAGCGAGAGTCTCAGGGTCGTATTTAGTCCGTTCGTGATAATGCTGAGCAATTGATTGGTGTAATTCTGGCATAGTACTTTTAATATCCTCAGGGCATCCTTATCTTTGATCTTGGCATTCATCAGTCTCATTATTTCGTGTCAATTAGTACAATCCTCAGATTCACAAAGTGGTATTTGGTAACTCAATTGGGGAAGTGCTGACTGTTGAGTTAGGAGTTAGGAGTTAGGAATTAAGAGTTAGAAGTTAAGAATTATTCTCCCCTGCTCCCTGCTCCCCTGCTCCCCTGCTCTCTGCTCCCCTGCCTCCCCTTTCGCAGTACGATATAAACGCAAAGATATCTCTCCATAGATGGATGTGCAATGATGCCTGTACGTCAAACTTTATCAAAACCTGATATCCAACTTTCTTATTTAGAGTGGAACCAAGGTCAAGAACCTTTACTGTTGTTACATGGTTTAGGTGACCATGCTCTTGTGTGGTCTAATTTGGCAGATTACTTGGCGGCAGATTACCACATAGTCGCACCAGATATGCGTGGACATGGCGAAAGCAGTAAACCAGAGAAAGATTATAGCTTTGAAAGTGCGATCGCAGATCTCGAAGCACTCATGGAGAGTCTCGGATGGACTTTTGCCCATATTGTTAGTCACTCCTGGACAGGCAAATTAGCCGCAATTTGGGCAAGAGAAAACCCAAACCGTTTACGAAGTATGATTTTGATCGATCCAATTTTTATCTGGAGAATGCCCAGTTTCTTCAGGCTAACTTTTCCAATGTTATATCGCTTCTTGCCTTTTCTCAAAACTATGGGTCCCTTCGCCAGTCAAGAGGCAGCCGAACAACAAGCACGGCAATTAAAGCAATATCAAGGATGGAGTTCTCTACAACAGCAAGTCTTCCAAGCCGGAATTGAACAAAAACCCGATGGTATTTGGGGGAGCAAATTTACTATTGCCGCCCGCGATGGAATTTTTGAAGCAGTAATGCAAGTACCTGGTTTTACAATTCCCCTTGACACCCCTGCCCTCTTCATCCAGCCAGAACAAGGACTCAACCGCCAAAATTGGCAAATTCAACCCTACAAAACCTATCTGAAAAACTTACGTATTTCCCAAGTTCCCGGCAATCATTGGCCATTTTTGACACAACCAGGGCCATTTAATCAAACCGTAGCAGCATTCTTGGCAGAACACAGATAAAAAATCTCATGATTATTTAGACGGGATTATCCACACAAGAACAGAAGAATTAAAAATGGGGCATTGGGCATCGGACATTAATTATTCTTCCCCTGCTCCACGGCAGTTGCTCCACTTGGGGAAACCCCAAGACCGCACTGCCTCCCCTGCCTCCCCACTCCCCAGTCCCCACTCATGAGCCTTTGTATCAATCCCGTCTGCCCCAAACCAAATCACCCAAATAATCATCAAAACCGTTTTTGTCAAAGTTGTGGTTCTCATCTGGAATTGCTAGGGCGTTATCGGGTGAAGTCTCTGTTGAGTGACAACACAGGCTTTAGTAAAGTTTATGAGGCATACGAACAAAATACCCCCAAAATTCTCAAGATACTCAAAGAAGATTTATCAAGCGACCCCCAAGCAGTAGAACTATTTCAGCATGAGTTAACTGTCCTTTTGAAACTGAACCATCCTGGCATTCCTAAGGAAGATAGTTACTTCCAATATCAAACCCGAAATGGTTTAGTATTGCATTGCATTGCAATGGAAAAAATTGACGGATGCAACTTAGAAGAATGGTTGCAGCAGCAGAATGAACAGATTTCGCAAGAACAGGCCATCGCCTGGTTAAAACAGCTGACAAAAGTTTTAGATTTAGTACATAGCAAACAATATCTGCATCGAGATATTAAGCCATCCAATATCATGATTCAACCCGATGGACAATTAGTAATCATTGATTTTGGTACCGCCAATGAAATCCCCAAAACCGGCCCAGATGAACTTAGCAACAGCCCTAAAATGACAGCACTAATGTCATCTGGCTACAGCGCCCCAGAGCAAATGAATGGTGAAGCTGTACCACAATCAGATTTCTTTGCCTTGGGACGTACCTTTGTGTTTTTGTTGACGGGAAACCATCCCTTAGATATGTATGATGTCCAGCAAAATTTGTTGCACTGGCAAAATCATGCGAGTAATATCTCACCCTTACTATTAAATTTAATTGATTGGCTGATAGCGCCGGATATAGAAAAACGTCCCAACAATGCCCAGGAAATTTTGCAGCGTTTAGAAGAAATAACAAATCAACTAGCAATAAATAATGCTCCAAATATCGAAAATCTACTAGCAATAAATAATGCTTCAAATATCGAAAATCAACTAGCAAGAAATAATGCCTCAGATATTGAAGTTGTCAATAATTTTGAACCTGAACAGCCACTAGCAATTACTTCAACTTTATCTAATGCAAATAACCAACTGGAAAAGTTACCACTACTCACAGTTTTTGCCGCGTTGCTAGTAGTTTTAGGATTACTTAGTATAATCGTTATAGCGACGCAGACATCAAAAAATTCTTTAATACCAAATTACGGGCAATTTCCGCAAAGAAAAGGTAATATTGATTATTTCCCATATCAACAAGGTAGAGATAGTCAGGGGAGAACCGCCAAATTTAACATAGCTGTTTTATCACTACAATATAAATGGGTTGTAGGCAGCAATTTTCAAATTAAATATAACGATCAAATCATTAGCCTTAACCTTTTAAAGTTGAACTTAGAACAAGAAGGTATACAGAATATAATGGAAGATCCTAGTGAAATTATCTCTGTAGGTACAACTTCTTGTAAGGGTAATATAAAATTTCAACAACGTGTAGCTTTAGAACGTTCCTTACAAATACAACTTTTAGTAAAAAAAATATTTATTGATCGACCAAGCGTCAAAGACTTTCGCTTATTAAACTTGGGTCAATTTCAACGCACTAATTGTCAAGCACATCAAGATTTAACTACATATCAAAGAAGTATTATAATTATTGGCGTTAAAAAAGAATCAACAGGTGTAATTTTAGATGAAGCTTTACGGAATAGGTTAGAAAAAAAGCCTTTTGCTGATTTTAAATTAGAAGATTATTCCTTGGGAACGGTGGATAAATTTAAGACAATACCAAGTAATTTATAATATTTTTCCTTTAACCATAAAATACTATAGTAGTTTTCTACTCCTGTAGCGATCGCAATTCCCTACACTCTTGACTCTGAATCCTGAATTCTGCTGCATTTAAGCTCCCATCCCAGAATACCGCTTCAAACCCGCACGCCAAAGCAAGCGATTCGCACCCAAAAATATTAATATCCAACCCACCATTGAGAAAAATCCTTGCCATACATTTACAGGTAGCCCTACCAAAATACTCGCAGGAAAATCAATCAAATAGGGAAAAGGTGTAAACATCACTATTTTCTGCATAGGTTCTGGAAAAACTTTTAAAGGTGCTATCAAACCAGATAAAAATAGATAAAATAACAACCAAAAATTTTCTAAAGCACTAGCCCGTTCTGTCCAAAAGGCAAACATGGCAAAAGTGTACTGAATTATAAACCGCAAAGTAAAAGCTAGCACCACCGCCAATATAAACAGCAAAAATTGACTTAAACTTGGTAGCCAAAAAGCTTGAGGATAAAGAATAAAAAATAATCCTACTAATAAAAAAGCAAAGCTTAGGCGGGCAAATCTTTCAGAAATATGCCCTGCAATATGATGCCATACTGGATCGAGTGGTTGTAGCAACCTCGGCGAAAGTTTACCTTCTACTACCTCTCTTTCAAAGTCCCAAATTACCCAAGTTACGGTAAATTGCCTGACAATGAAAACCGTAATGAAGTAACGGGCAAAATCTACAGGCGATAATCCAAATTGCCCACCTTGGGCTGCTTGTATCCAGACACCCATGAGGATAATTGGCAAAGTTCCAGCTAAAACCCATAAAATGAGTTCTGCTCGATACTCAACCATATACGCATAGTATACCCAGAGAAAAGTAAATGCTTTTCTGATTATCCGCTTCATTTATTTACTTACCACAACAAAAATTACTCAGAATTCAGAATTCTTGTACAGACGCGATTAATCGCGTCTCTACTCCACAACCCCCGCCTGAAAAACTCGCCCAATTACTTCTTCTACAGGCGGTTCGGTAACTGTTAAATCAATTACCTCTAAATCTGCCAAAATCTTAGATACGGTGCGGGTGAGTTCCTCTCGTGGCACAAGAAAACGTACTGTTCGCCCTTCTAAAAGTTGCACATCTCCATAGGTCATGAGTTTTTGTATTGTTAAAGGTTGGGCTAACTCGATATCGACTTCGCGGTAAGGAGCAAAACGTTCCAACAGTCCATCTAAGCTACCGTCATACATTAACCTTCCTTGGTGAATCAACAGCACCCGTTGACACAAAGCTGTGATGTCAGCCATGTAATGACTCGTTAACAGCACTGTAGCTTGATAAAGTTGATTGTACTCGCGCAAAAAATCACGCACCGCCGCTTGAGCATTTACATCCAGTCCTAGCGTTGGTTCATCTAGAAACAATACCTGGGGACGGTGCAGAAGCGCTGCTAATAGTTCCGCCTTCATCCGCTCACCCAAAGACAACTTCCGCACTGGTTGGGTAAGTTTACCCTCTAGGGCAAGCATTTCTGTTAATTCTCCTACTCGTCGCTGGAACTCTTTATCAGAGATATCGTACACAGCAGCATTAATTTTCAAAGAATCCAGTGCTGGTAAGTCCCAAATCAGCTGCTGCTTTTGCCCCATCACCAAAGTAATTTTTTGCAAAAATGCTTCTTGGCGACGAAAGGGAATTTGTCCGGCTACTCTGACTGTACCGCTCGAAGGATGAATCAGCCCCGTGAGCATTTTGAGTGTGGTGGTTTTACCAGCACCATTTGGCCCCAAAAACCCCACTACTTCACCAGGAGCAATTTCAAAGGAAACCTCCTCAACTGCTTTAATTGTGCGGTAGGTGCGGCGGAAAAAGTGGGTGATTGTGCCTTTAATACCCGGATTTTTTACCGCCACAGGATAAGATTTACTTAGTTTTTCGGCAATGATAGTTGACATATTTTTTATATTAGAACTACAGATAAGCAATTACAGTAGTTTAGAGGTATTTCAGACTACGGATTGAGATGGGAATGGGGAGTAGGGAGTGGTATAGTTCAGTTACTTGAAAAGCGCTGTAAAATTTGCTTTGACACTACTCCCCTAAAGCCCGAAGTTAAGTATTTAAAACGACTTTCCAAACATCTTCTTAACGAGTTATTGTTTGCAATCTAAATACAGATTGGGACTTACGCACTCAGATCCCCCAACCCCCTTAAAAAAGGGGCTTTAGACATTTCCGCCTTTTTAAGAGGGGTTAGGGGGGATCAGGGTTTCAAGCTTCAGTGCGTTAGTCCTGTACAGATGAAGCTCAAACACAAATGAATACAGATAAATTATTGTAGGTCAAAGATTTAAGACCCCTGTCTTACAAAGTTGAGGCAGTCCGTTGGCGGGGTTCCCCCGCTTAAAGGAACTTTGAATTGTTAACTGTGTTCGTCTGTAGTTCCAAATAATCAAACATAGATTTAGGTGTCATAGATTCCCATATTAGGAATTACCTAGCCAAAAAGCATCAATTTTACCGTAAACGTCCCGATCGCAATGTACTAATAATTAGCCACAAACCCAATAAACTAGCGGCTGCAAATAGAACGCTGCTTAAAAAAGATAGCTGCGCTGTCTGCGCTCTGGTAGTAATAATTGCTGCCCCCATAATTAGCGAACCCACCAAAATGCTAAAAGACAATCGGTTAGCAGCATCGTCCATAGTCCGCCGCACCCCATCTAAGCCTCGCAGTGATAAATTCCACTGTAGGGTTTCGGAGGTAACTCGGTCTAATAAAAGTTCAATTTGTCGGGGAGATTGGAGGGACAGGCTTTTAAGATCCAAGGCTGTTCTGAGGAGCGATCGCATTGGATTATCCCCTAATAACTGCCGACGAAACAAGTCTGTGATTAATGGCTTGACTTCATCAAAAAAATTCAGATCTGGGTTAAATGTCCGCGCTACGCCCTCTAAATTCGCCAGGGTTTTGGCATACAATCCCATATTGCTAGGTAATCTAATTTTATTGTTGCGAGCAACTTGTAAAACTTCATAAATTATCTGACTGAAGTTTATTTGCGTGAGGCTGACGTTGTGATATTTTCGCAACATGCGATCGTAATCATTTTCTAACCGCGATAAAATTACTGGTTGAGCAGAATCAGAGAGCTGCAAAGTTAACTGAGCGCACCGCTGAGCATCTAAATCAACGATCGCTAACAACATTTCTGTTAATATCTGCTGTGTCCGGGGATCGAGTCTTCCCACCATCCCACAGTCTAACAGGGCAACTCGACCATCTTTGAGATAAAACAAGTTCCCTGGATGGGGATCGGCATGAAAAAATCCATCTATATATAGTTGCTGAAAAAATACCCGAAATAACAAAGTAGTTATTTCTTGACGTTTGACGGCAGAGTCTTTACCGTTGGCGTTGCTGTCTAAATCCGCTGACAGAAACGGCACTCCGTCCAACCATTCCATCACCAGTAATTTTTCTGTGGTCAAATCCCAGTAGATTTCGGCAACTACTATTTGTGTCGGATCGTACCAACGACTATTAGATAAGTTGCGCCGCAATTGGTCTGTAAAACCTGCCTCTCGTGTAAAATCTAATTCGGCTTCTAGAGCTTTGGTAAATTCTTCAGCAATGGATTTGATTTCATAGGTTTGCCCAAAATCAGTACGCGCCACTAAATCGGCAATACCTTGAATTAAAGCAATATCTTGGCTAATAGTAATATCAATTCCTGGACGCTGCACTTTGAGAGCGACTTCTCGACCATCTATTAATGTAGCTCGATGCGTCTGGGCAATCGATCCCGCTGCCACTGGAACAGGATTGATTATGCTGAAAGTTTCTGCCAGTGGGCGTTTTAGCTCTTTACGGATGATTATTTCCACCTCTGACCAGGGAACTGGAGGTACCTCATCTTGGAGGGTTGACAGTTCTTCTATGTAAGCGGCACTGAGTAAATCTGGACGGGTGGAGAGTAGCTGACCGAGTTTGACATAGACTGGGCCTAAATCTATCAAGATATTTTTTAGAACCGCAGGTGTAGGAAGCTGGGGTTCATCAGCTTTGCCACCAGTTAGTAACCTTCGCATATAGTCCCAGCCATTGCGAAGGAAGACTTCAATGATTTCTCGTTGACGGGGAACGGTTTGGGTTAGGAACATTTTGGGATGTGGGGAGTGTGGGGAGGTGGGGAGTGGGGAGGTGGGGAGATGGGGAGACGCGGAGAGTGGGAGACGCGGGGACGCGGAGAATAAAAATTTTTTGATGCCCCTGAAGTTCTCAAGCCTTAGCTCAGACTTCTCTTTGCGTCCCCCTTCGGGTTCGGAAGTTTGGAATCGACGGGAACCGCCAAGACTCCAACTTCCTCACCGTGTCCCCGCCTCCCCGCCTCCCCGCGTCTTCTTCTCCTGCTCCCTTTTTCGACATTCAAGTTATAATGAGAAAATAGACTTTTTAGCCTCTGCCAAGGGTTTTAACTTTTACAGCAGGTCGGTAAATCGGGAATCGCTTTGGAGAATTTTCAAGATCTGCTTGATTTCCTGTGTACGTTCTTTTTTAACAACGAGGGTGACGTTGCGATCGCGCACAATCACTACATCATCTAAACCAATAGTAACAACTACATCCTCTGGATTTGAAGCATAAATAATTGCCCCCTGCGTATCCAGTCCTACATGTGTACCAATTTCTACATTTGGAGTCTCTTCAGTTTTCAGTAAGCGTTCAATCGCATTCCAATCTCCTAAATCGTCCCAACCAAAGTCAACTGGCAAAACGTATGCTAGACTTGTCTTTTCCATGAGTGCATAGTCTATACTCTTCTTAGGTAACTGGGGATAGACATTAGGCCCCTGTTGTTTTAAAGGTTCGATAATTTCTGGAGCATGGGTGTGTAGTTCCTTGAGAACAACTCCTGCCCGAAAGACGAACATGCCACTATTCCAGCTAAAACGTCCCGCAGATAAAAAAGTTTCTGCTATTTCACGGTTGGGCTTTTCAGTAAAGCGGTTGACGTGATAAGCTGGCAACTCATTAAAGCTACCTATTTTTTCACCTTGTTCAATGTAGCCGTAACCGGTTGATGGAAAAGTAGGCTTGATCCCCAGTGTGACGATGGCTTCTTTGGTCGTCGCCAGTTGCGTAGCTGCACTTAGTGTGCGTGCAAACGCCTCTTGGTCGGCAATCCAGTGGTCAGCAGGGAAAAAGCCAATAACAGCATCTTCTCCATAACGTTGTTTGATTTCTAAACTTGTCCAAGCAACGGCGGCGGCGGTGTCTCTTCCTTCTGACTCAATTAGTAAGTTCCCAGATGGTAGATCGGGTAATTGTTCTCGTACCCCTTGGGCTATCTGACTAGAAGTGATTACCCACAAGAAATCCCACCCGCCAGCGAGTTTTAACAACCGATCGGCGGTTGCTTGTAATAAGCTTCTAGAGCTACCATCAAGACTTAAAAATTGTTTGGGTCGGTCTCGCCGGCTTAAAGGCCAAAAACGTTCACCTTTACCACCAGCAAGGATTACAGGGAACAATAAAGTATTCATGTTGTCATACACGTCTACTGAAGAACATTACAAGTTTACAGTGAGGTTTTCCACTGGCAATATTTGTAGCTTGCATTAACATACTTTTAGGGAGTGGTTCAGTGGGGAGATAATCGTGATAAAACAAGTCGAATGGTCGGAAAATCAGGTCACATCTCAACAAGTAGTATTTGAAGATGAAGTGCGATCGCCGGAACTTGAAGATCCGGAAAATCAAGCAACACTTCAATCAATAGCAGACCCCCAGGAAGAGGTCGAACTCAAAGCGCCAGCAAATACCAACCGTAGCGTTGTCGAATCGGTGGGTGCAATTCCCAATCAGCTTTATGAGAGATTGGGCTTGACCATGCCTCGATGGCTGTTATGGTTCATGACGATTGTTATCGGCATCATTTTATCTGGGCTGCTGGTGTCAACGTTAGCGTTATGGACTCCTTTATGGAGCAATTTAGATCGAACAGATGATGATTTAGGAACCGGTACTAAGGACGAGCAAAAAATCCCATTACCGGGTGAGTTATGGAGCAAAATTTCTCAGTACAAGCTTTCACGACCGATGAATATCCTCATTATGGGGATTGAACCAGTCAGTGGAACTGTTGATGGTTCGCCAGAAAGCTTTGCTGGTAAAAGTGACTCTATGCTGCTAGTACGGCTCAACCCTAATGAAAAATCTGTACGGGTGCTTTCGATCCCTAGAGATACGATGATTGCGATCCCAGAAAAGGGAGAAAAGGGTTTAACTAAGGTATCTGATGCCAATGCCCAAGGCGGTCCAGTCTTAGCTGCACGGGTAGTTAGCCGTACTTTAAACAATGCCCCAATCGATCGCTATATTCGCATTTCTACCAGCGGTTTACGCCAGTTAGTCGATCAATTAGGCGGAGTAGAAGTCTTTGTTCCCCAGTCAATGGAATATAAAGACTCCAGCAGTCAGCTGTCGATTAATTTAGTCAGTGGCTGGCAAACCCTCAACGGCGAACAAGCAGAACAGTTTGCCCGGTTCCGCGAAACCGGTTTGGGAGATTTGCCAAGAGTGCAGCGTCAGCAAGCACTCATAGCAGCCTTACTGCAACGCCTCAATAGTCCCACCCTATTACCCAGGTTGCCTCAATTAACTCGCCTGATGCGAAAATACTTTGACACCAACCTGAAAATGGAAGAAATGATGGCGTTGGTGAACTTCGGTCTGAATTTAGATCGAGATAACTTCCAAATGACCGTTTTGCCTGGTACGTTTAGCCGCTTTAGCAAAGACCCTGATAGCTATTGGCTGAATATGACAGGGCAACAAAGCCTGTTGAATGATTATGTTGGGGTAAATGTACCTGGTCTCAAACCAGATATGCGTCGGGTTCCTAACCTCAAAATTGCTATTCAAAATGCTTCCAATCAACCTCAGTTAACTGAAAAAGTTATTGCTTATCTTAAACAGAAAGGCTTTACTAATATTTACAAAGTTCCTGATTGGCCAGATACCCAGCGTCAAACTCAGATTGTTGTCCAAAAAGGTAACCGACGAGTTGGGGCTGATTTGCAACAAATCTTAGGTTTGGGTCAAATCGAGGTAGCGGCTATTGGTGATTTAGAATCTGACCTCACAATTCGTATTGGGAAAGATTGGAAATAATCATTGGCCAAACAGGGCATTGGTCATTGGTCATTGCTAAATAACAAAGCACAAATGAAAAAGCGTAAAGTCTGAGCAGAGGAAACCTCTGCTCAGACTTTGTAAGATATAACAAAGGACAAACGACTAATGACTAATGACTAATAATTAAAGTTATGAAAAAGATTTTATTCCGCTTTTTTGGTTTGATTGTGATTTTGATACTAGCAGTTATGTGGATAGTACTTAATCCCAAACCTGCTTTTGCTCAACTAAACACAATCAACTACAACAATATAAATTTAGAAAATCGTGACTTTTCTCATGCTGATTTGGCAGGTGTAACTTTTGTGTCAGCAGAAATGCGAGGGACAAACTTTCAAGAAGCTAATTTAACCAACGCAATTCTGACTAAAGGAGTTTTATTAAAAGCAAATCTGGAAGGCGCGAACCTTACTGGCGCTTTAGTCGATCGCGCAACTATGGATGGTGCTAATCTAAAAAATGCCATATTTACAGAAGCAACTTTAACCCGCAGCCGCTTTTATGATGCTGATGTCACTGGCGCTGATTTTAGCGATGCTTTAATTGACCGCTATCAAGTCTCGCTGTTGTGCGAAAAAGCCGATGGCATAAATCCAGTTACAGGTGTGTCAACGCGAGATAGTTTGGGTTGTAGGTCAATTTCTCAATCATCCCGCAGCTAGCTTTGTAATTGGTGCACTGGAAGACTGGCAAAAAAGTAAAGGGTAAAAATTTCAATGAGAACAGTAAAAAGTGTCCAGTATAAACGTATGTAAGAAAACATTTATCCTGAACACAAACTGAAAATTTTTCTTTTTATGAGAATTATCAAAAGCCAGTGGACATTAATTATCTGTGGGAATTTTAATTAAAAACTCTGTTCCTTCTCCGGGTTTAGACAAACATTTAATTTCACCATGATGTTTTTCAACCACAATTTGATAGCTGATAGACAATCCCAATCCTGTACCTTTACCTGGTTCTTTTGTCGTGAAGAAGGGGTCAAAAATGTGCGATCGCACTTCCTCTGGCATACCGAGACCATTATCAGCTATTCTAATTAAAACTTGATTATTAATAATTTGGGTACTAATCCAAACAGTCAAGGGAATCTTTGGGGGTTTTTCTCCCAATTCTAAATATTTTTGCTGTAGAGTTTTGAATTTTTCCTCTAATGTATCAACACTGTTACTCAGGAGATTCATAAATACCTGATTTAGTTGTGCAGGATAGCATTCGAGTAAAGGTAAGGTGCTATATTCTTTAATAATCTCAATAGCTGGGCGATCGCTATTATTTTTCAGCCGATGTCCTAAAATGAGCAAAGTACTATTTAATCCTTCATGAACGTCTACTGCTCTCAATTCTGCCTCATCTGTACGAGAGAAGTTTCGCAGTGATAGCACAATCTCATGAATTCGCTCTGCTCCTATCTGCATGGAGTCAACTGTTTTGGGTAAATCTTCAATAATAAAATCCAAATCAGTCTTTTGAATTTGATTTTGCAAATCTGGAATTTGCCGATAAAGTTTCACTACGTCCAGCAGTTCTTGAGTATATTCTTTTAAATGTATGAGATTGCCAAAAATAAAACTAATCGGGTTATTAATTTCATGAGCAACTCCAGCCAAGAGTTGTCCTAAACCTGCCATTTTCTCGCCTTGAATCAATCGGCTTTGAGTTTGTTTTAATTCTTGCAGGGCTTGAGTAAGTTCTGAAGTTTGACGTTTAGTTTGTTCGAGCAATTCTGCTTGCTGAATCGCAATTCCTAATTGCACTCCTACTTGAGCCAAGAGATTAATTTCCTCTTCTTTCCAATAACGCGGTTGAGAATTTTGATAAGCAACTAACAACCCCCATAATTTTTCACCTTGGCGAATAGGAACGAAAGTTTCGTTCCGCGGAAGTTCATTATCATCATCTGTATCTTCAAAGGTTTGTATAATCAATGGTTGAGTTTTGACCACAGGTTTCCAACCATCTTTAAAGGAATCTGCTACAAATTTACCGCTCCAATCTGAGTTAAAGCGGTAGATTGCAACTCGCTCTACTTCCAGTAGCTCTCGCACAGCTTGAGTAGTGGTTCTAAAAATTGTTTGAATATCAAGGGATTGACGTATTTTATCAATAGTAGCAGCCAACAATTCTTGTCGTTCCATTGCTTTTTCCCGTTCGGTAGCTTCTGCTAACTGGACAGCTTGCATTTGAACTTGTTTGAAATACGAATCTTGTTTTAATGCTACTCCTAATTGCTCGGCGATTTGAGTTGCAAATTCAATTTCTGACGCTTGCCATTGACGAGGAGCATTACATTGATGAATACACAGCAAGCCCCAAAGTTCGCCCTTTTTCAAAAGTGGAGCGACCATATTGGCACGCACTTGAAATGTTTGTAGGATTTGCACATAACAGCCTTGAAAATTTTCTTGATAAATATCAGCGATCGCATTTACTCGACCTTGAGCATAAAGCGGTGCAAAATATTCACCGAAGCAGTGATCGTAAACTTTTTCTGCTATTGCAGAAGTCCAACCAGCAGCTACATCTTCATAAACAAATTCTCCTTCCCAGTCATTTTGAGAATTAAAGCGGAACACCCCTACTCGGTCGGCTTTGAGTAGTTGGCGCATTTCGGTAACAGATGTTTGAAAGATGGTATCTAAATCTAAAGATTCACGAATTCGAGCAATAACACTAGTCAATATCTTTTGTTGCTCTGCTTGATATCGAGCTTCATGCAAAAGTTTGTTATGTTGTAAAGCAACTCCTAAATTTTCGGCAATTTGGCTGACAAATTCAATTTCTGAAGGTTGCCAAGTTCGAGGATTGCTGCATTGATGAACACACAACAATCCCCATAATTGACCTTGCTTCAACAAGGGAACCACTAGATTAGCCCGCACTTGAAATCTGCCGAGAATCGCCGCATGACATTGACTTAATCCTGCGTCGTAAATATCTGCTACTGCTTGCACGCGACCTTGTTGATAATCAATAGCAAACTGTTCCCCAAAACAGTGGTCATAGACTTTCGCTGTGATTACTGAGTCCCATCCAGTTACAACATCTTCGGAAATAAATTCTCCTTCCCAGTCTTTTTGAGGGTCAAAACGAAAGACTGCTACTCTGTCTGTTTGTAGCATTTGCCGGACTTCGGTGACAGAAGTTTGAAAGATTGTGTCCAAATCCAGCGATTTACGAATACGAGTAATCACGCTGGTTAATGTTTTTTGTTGTTCTGCTTGATACTGAGCCTGTGCTAACAACTCGTGATGTCGCAGTATGACACCAATTTGTCTGCCAATTTTGGTCAGTGATTCGACTTCATAGGATTGCCATTCTCTAGGTGAAGCATTTTGGTAAGCAGCAATCACTCCCCAGAGTTTGTCCCCTTGCAGAATCGGGGCAGTTGCAAAGGCTTTTGCTTGAAATTGCTCTAACAGAGTGACATGGCAATCTGTTAATCCGGCTTGATAAATATCATTAACTGTAAATGTCTCGTTTTTAAGGTAGCGTCCCCCTTGAGTTTGTTGTAAATAAGTATCCGCGATCGCAGGTTGAATACCAACTAAAGCAGTCCACTCTTCGCCAAATGATTCAGCCACAAAGCTACCACTCCAATCTGCATGGAAGCAAAAGATCGCAACTCGATCGGCTTGCAGTAGTTTGCGTATTTCTTCAGTTGTTGTTTTAAAGATGGTGTCAAGATCGAGAGGCGAACGAATTGTATCAACAAGCTGAGCGATTACTTGGTCGCGCTGGGCTGCTTGAGCTAATTTTGCAGCTTGTAATTGGACTTCATGGAGATGCTTTACTTGTTGAATAGCAACTGTTAAATGGTCAGCAATTTGGCGAATAAATTCAATTTCTGATTCTTTCCAACTACGAGCCTCACTACACTGATGGATGCAAATTAATCCCCACAGTTTCTTCTCTCCTAATAAAGGTACAACGAGGTTGGCACGGATCTGAAATTGACTCAAAATTTTTATATGACAATCACTCAGTCCCGCTTCATAAATGTCAGCAATTGCTTGCACTTTTCCCTGTTGATAACTAGCAGCAAATTGTTCTCCAAAGCAGTGGTCGTAGACTTTTACTGCCATTGTCGAAGTCCAACTAGGTGCAACATCCTCAGAAATAAATTCTCCTTCCCAGTCTTTTTCAGAATCAAATTGAAAGACTGCTACTCGGTCAGCATTGAGCAACTGACGCACTTCTGTAACTGTAGTTTGGAAAATCGTCTTTAACTCAAGAGACTCCCGAATTCGTACAATCACACTCGCGAGAGCCTTTTGTTTCTCTAGTTGCTCTTGAAGTTGAGTACTTGACAATAGAATTTGATTTTCCGCGAAAGTTGAATTGAGTTCCATTGCTATTGATTTGAGGGATTTTTCTACAAAGATTTATCATGTCAAACTTCGATTGAACAGTGCCAACCTTCTGGGTATGACAAACTTCTTCTTGAAGTATTCAATTCTTTGAAAGAAGATGGTTAGTTTTATAATTCCCCTTTCTTGACCTATCTTCACAACTTGTTAACAATCAGTCATTAGTCATTAGTTATTGGTCACTTGTACTGAGCGTACCCCTGCGGGAAAGCAAGCTACGCGTAGCGTCTCGTAGAGAAGCCGTTGGGGCAGCCTCTTGTAGAGAAGCATTAGTCCTTTGTAAGCACAAATGCCAAACCGCAAAGTCTCTTGGGTACTCCTTTCGTACAGAAGGAACGCTACGCCAACAAAGAAGCAAGCTACGCAGAGCGTCTTGTAAAGAGGTTTGGGATCGTCAGAAGTTTGTCAGAGACGACAAATGACAGATCTCACTTATGATAAGTGCAATTAAAATGCGTCAGAGCTTAGCTTAATTGTTGATTGTTCGCTAAATTTATTGAATGTCTAAGTATAACTTGGCATAAAATTTTAGCGTTTTTAAACACATACAAAAATATGTAGACGGGCACTGGCTGATGCCTATCTGATGAAATATTCTTGTAATTTTGGACGATCGCCTTTCTCCTTGTAGTGCGTCTACTTGGTGAAAGGCGATGTCTGGCGACAAGCTGCTTTGCATCTACGCACTTGATGAATTGCCGTTAAACTAATGACTGACTTATCAAAATTAGCCTGACAGACCCTAAAATTCAGGTTAAATGTTTTCAGATATACACTCTGCAAGAGTATTCAGGTATTCTTCGTGACACAACAAGATCAAAAACCCTCTCGTTCTTTCGCTGGAATTGCTGGCATTGTTGCCATTGCCACATTAATTAGTAAAATCTTTGGTTTAATTCGGCAGCAAGCGATCGCTGCTGCTTTTGGTGTTGGTGCGGCTGCCACTGCCTACAGCTACGCTTATATTATCCCTGGCTTTCTATTGATATTACTAGGTGGTGTGAATGGCCCATTACACAGTGCGATCGTCAGTGTTTTAGCCAAGCGTAAGCAACAAGAAGCTGCTCCCCTGGTGGAAACAGTCACAACACTGGTGGGTGGATTGCTGTTACTGGTGACAGTCGCTCAAATTTTCTTGGCAGATGAGATTGTTGATTTAGTCGGTCATGGTTTAGACCCAACAACCAGAGCGATCGCTATCCAACAAATCCAAATTATGGCACCGATGGCTTTATTTTCTGGATTAATTGGTATTGGCTTCGGTACTCTCAATGCCGCTAATCAATATTGGTTGCTCTCCATTAGTCCTCTGTTATCCAGTATTACAGTTGTCATCGGCATTGCTTTCATGACTATGCAACTGGGTAAGGACATCATCAAGCCAGAATACGCTTTTATCGGTGGTATGGTGTTAGCTTGGGGAACCTTGGCAGGGGCAATTCTCCAGTGGTTAGTGCAGCTAGTTGTCCAGTGGCGATTAGGACTAGGTACATTGCGACTGCGGTTTGATTTTAAATCCCCAGCTGTCCAAGAAGTAGTTAAAATCATGACTCCGGCAACAATTTCCTCAGGGATGATGCCAATTAATTTTGCCACCGTGCTTTACTTCGCAAGTCCCATCCCTGGTGCTGCTGCGGGCTTCAACTATGCTAATTTGCTAGTACAAACTCCCTTAGGAATTATTTCTAACATCATTTTGTTGCCCTTATTACCAATATTTGCCAAGCTTGCGGCTCCAGAACATTGGGATGACCTAAAATTACGTATTCGTCAGGGACTGTTGCTCAGTGCTGTCACCATGTTACCTCTGGGAGCGCTGATGGTGGCGCTATCTGTACCCATTGTCCAGGTGGTTTACGAACGCGGTGCTTTTAAGGGGGATGCGACACAGTTAGTTTCGGAGTTGCTAATTGTTTACGGCATTGGGATGTTTGTTTATTTGGGGCGCGATGTCTTGGTGCGGGTTTTCTATGCTTTGGGCGATGGACAGACACCCTTTCGCATCAGTACTTTTAATATTTTTCTCAATGCTGCACTCGATTGGATTTTGGTTGGGCCTTTTGGCGCACCCGGTTTGGTATTAGCAACAGTGGGTGTAAATTGCAGTTCTTTATTGATGCTGTTGTGGTTGCTCGATCGCAAACTCAATGGTTTACCTTGGCGTGAGTGGAGTGTGCCAATTCTGGGTTTAACTGCGGGAAGTGTGGTTGCTGGGGTAGCCAGTTATGGAACTTTGATTGTTTCTCAACAATTGTTAGGTAAAACAGGTTTACTGATTATGCTTTTGCAATTGTGCATATCTAGCTGCGCGGGAATTGCGGTGTTTGCGGCGATCGCTGCATGGATGAAAATACCAGAGGTGAATTCTTTTGTAGATCGTCTGCGTCAGCGCTTTTGGAAAAAAAAGAGAACTTACGCAAAGGTAACGGAAAATCCAACCGCAGAGGACGCAGAGGACACGAAGAAATAAGAGTTGCAGAGAGTTATTGCCTAAATATTAAACAAGTAACATGCGATAGGGTAGCACAGCTGTGCTGCCCTAATTTTTTTGAATTCTATAGCAGAAGGCAGAAGGCAGGAGGCAGGAGGTAAAAGTATTACTATTCCTAGCTTCCATGCTTTCAAAATGTCCTAACCTGTGTGACTACGGCTATAACCCTCTTCTGTCACTTTCCGAAAACATTTGCCATTTCTGAATCTTAGAGCTTTTGTATAGCAAGCGATAGCACGATTATTTTCTAATAACAAATACAAGGCCTATTTTTTTCTAATAGTATAGCTTGTATTGATTGTCTCATGAGGCTTCTAGCGATCGCCCTCCCGGAGAGTGACAGAAGAGGGATAAATTTGCGATTTTATCACCCAAGTGGGTGATAAACAATTCAACCACCAAGGTGAACCGAGTGTGGGAGGTTACATTTTGTAAAAAAAGAGATTCTGGTACTAGAGAACATTGATATTACCTAACTCTAGTAAGAAGAATCTTATGAAACTGACAAAATTAACTGCTTCTTTCCTCGCTGCTGCTTCCATTATCCTTTCAGGTGGCATTGCTTCTGCTCAAACAGCAGGTACTAACGCTAACTACATTGGTGCTGGTATTGCGGCTGGTGCAACTAGTGGCGGACAAGGAAACGATGATGCACAACTTGGTGGGAATGTTCAAGGGCGTTACGCCGTTCCCAATGGACCTGTTTCAGTACGGGGTTCTGTGCTGTATGGTGGTGATGCTGCTGCCATTATGCCCATAGTTACTTATGATGCGCCCATCGCCAGAAACACGAACGTTTACTTCGGTGGTGGTTATTCTTTCGTAACTGACGAAGGTCAAAATAGCCCATTGGGCAATCGCAATGCACCTGTAGTCACCCTTGGTGTTGAATCAGAAGTTGCTAACAACGTCATCGCCTACGGTGATACGAAATGGGGCATTGACGCTTATAGAAATAGTGATGCTGATGCTGTGAGCTTCCAAGCAGGATTGGGCTATCGCTTCTAACGATCGCAATAGCTGATTCGGAAGCTAAAGCTAATGATATCTGATAAGTGCGATCGCGATTTCCTCTCTCATATCTGAGTCTCTGGACTCAGATATGAATCTTTTTATCAATCATTTTTATTTATGATTTTGACAAAAAAAGGTATTGGTTATTATTCATAGTTTCTCTTAGAGTGAAATTATAAATTTTTAATGCTTGTATTAGATATTACTCATGGACAAGATTAATCCCATTCCAGAAATGGTTGGTGAAACAACAGACGTGGAATCTTGGCTGATTCGGGCAGGGCTAAGATTTTCAGACTTAGGTGACGATGCTGCCAGTAGAGCAATTCGTCAGCAATGGCGAGAGTATCAAACCGCAGTTCATAGATGCTGTGTAATCCTACATCAGCCACCATCAAAGGTTCAACTTGGCGGCGATTATGCCAAGCTGAGAATACCTGGTGGTTTAGCGGGGCATGAGCACAAGGGCACAGGGGCACAGGGGAAAATTCCTAACTCTTAACTCCTAAGTCATTACTCCCAATCTATTCCTTATTTTTATTAGCAATTTGGCTTTGGTAGTGTCGCCATTTTTCTTGTTGACGCGCTCTTTTTTCATCAGTTAGGCGATCGAAACAATGAGCACAGGAGATACCTTGCTCATACTTGGGGGAGAGTTTATCTTCCTCAGATATTGGATGCCCACAACACAGGCATAATTCATAATTTCCTTCCTCCAACCCATGACTGACGGCTACCCGTTCATCAAAGACAAAACATTCCCCTTCCCATAAACTTTCTTGGGCTGGAATTTCCTGCAAATATTTGAGAATGCCGCCTTTGAGATGATAGACTTCTCCAAAGCCTTGGGCAAGCATAAAGGATGAGGCTTTTTCACAGCGAATGCCGCCTGTACAAAACAGAGCAACTTTTTTGTGTTTTGTTGGGTCGAGGTGGTGGCGTACATAATCGGGGAATTCCCGGAATGAGCCAGTTTGCGGATTTTCTGCTCCTTGAAAACTACCGATATTCACCTCATAATCATTGCGGGTGTCAATCACAGTTACTTCTGGGTCGGAAATTAAATCATTCCATTCCTGGGGAGCGACATAAGTGCCAACTTGTTCATTTGGGTCAATTTCTGGTAACCCTAAAGTGACAATTTCTTGCTTCAACCGCACCTTCATCCGCTCAAAAGGTGGAGTTTGGGTATAAGATTCCTTGTGTTCTAGGTCAGCTAGACGAGAGTCAGAACGCAGAAACCAGAGAACAGAATCAATCGCCTGACGCGAACCTGCAATTGTACCGTTAATTCCTTCTTCTGCCAGCAAAATAGTTCCCTTGACACCTTGCGCTTGGCAGTAAGATAGCAAAGGTTCTCGTTTTTCGGCAAAATCTGGCAGCTTGACGAATTTATACAGTGTTGCGACAACCTGGATATTTTCTGGCTTCATCCCTTTAGTAATTGAACAATATAAGTTACAATAACAACGGCAAACAAAGTTACCTACTATTTTAATTTTACGGGGGTTTAGCTCAGTTGGTAGAGCGCCTGCTTTGCAAGCAGGATGTCAGCGGTTCGAGTCCGCTAACCTCCATTGTTACCACAGAGTCTAACGGTTGCACTATTGCTAAACATCGTACTCTCCCAATAATGCAGACATGACCGCCTTTGCCAGGAGCTTGAGTTCGGCATCAGCTAGCAAATGCAGCCCGACTCTGAAAAACCTTGCTCTTTGATGAGGATATATACGCCAAAAATTTACCACAGAAAATACAGAATACGTCCTTTAGTAGAACCAGAGCCACGAGATGGAGGCAGTATCTTGGAATCAAAGCTATCTTATTAGTCTTTGATTGATTACAACTTCTGCGAGGTTACTCGTTTATGAAATTTTTAGTATTTCTCAATACTGAATCTGGAGAGCAACATTGGCAAGGACAAGCTGACTCACTTGTGGAAGCAGAAAAAAAAGCCCTTGCCGCCATTGATGCACACAGCAAAACAATCAGTGATACATCTATATGTTGTCAGTGGCACTGGCAATATAATCCTGAACTGGGCGACACTGAGCATTGCGATAATTGCGGTCATCCTGTCTACTCGGTGGGCGAAGAGTATTATTGCTCAGAATGCGCCCAACGATTGCGACGAGCCGAAGTAGATGGAGAACTTTACACGCATCGACATCCAGTTTAGACAAGAACTTACAGCAGAATTTAGAAGTCAGAATTCAGAATTAGAATACTTTCTCTGCCTAGCTTTGAGACATAGATAATGTACTTTATGAAGTTGAAATTTGCTGTAGTGCTACATCCAGTTAATCTATCATTTTACAAGTGGAGAAATTATGAATGATATCAACCAAATTATCCTCGAACAGCTTCGTTCTGGGGGAAAAACTGCTGGAGAACTTAAAGATGGCCTTGAGTGTAGTTATAGTGTTCTTGACAGGGCTTTGCGTGAACTGATTGAAGCTTCTGAAATCGAGCCAGGATGGAGTAATGATGATTGTCCTGTAAGAATTTATCAACTTAAACGCAAACAAGGAGCTATTCCTTTTTGGATAAATCAATAAGCTCCAAAATGTACGATTCATTTATTTTACAGGTTTAGCTCATGGCTATCAGAACCAAAAAAGATAAGAGTTATGATAGATGAACTACATGAAATTCTCATTGATATTATTCAACGCTGGCTAGAACAAGATAGCGACCCACCAAGCTGCCGACTTTTTTCTCGTTCTGTTTCTCTAACAGAGTTAATTGAGATTAAGACTATCAAAGAACAAGAACAAATCACTTACCAAAATGCTTGTTCCCAAGCAGGCCTGCGATGGCAACAATCTCTAAAACTTCGAGCTTGTGAGGGTGATTTAGTTCGCGTTCCCTTCCTGGCACAGATTAAAATAAAGTACGGTTTAGAACGCCTCCAACAGCAAATTGATAGTGATTTTTTAGTAAGTTCTACCAATTGGTGTAACCAATATGGATGGACGGATTTATTTGTATTTGAAGGTCGTTTCTGGGCTTTTCCTCATGACGCCGTGCTACCATTGCCTATTTCTGAGGCATCATAGCTTATGAATATGTGACAGCTAGGAGGCAATCTAATACTTGTCGGTTAAAGGGGAAAGGGAAAAGGGAAAGGGTTTAAATTTATCCCTTACCCTTCTTTTCCCAGATCGTCGCACCAGAAGTGAAAAGTAGTTATCCGATAAATATTGGGAGGCAATCAGTCATTCTGTACTGCTACCCTCGAAGTGACGCAATTTATATTAGTTTTTTACTAACACTTATTCGCTGCCTCCGATAGCTTGACTGACATCAGTTAAGGTTTGATACTGTTTTGGAGGTAATTGTTTCAAGGCTCGCAAAACAACCTCGTCAACGCCTTTTTCTTCTGCGTATCTCAGCAATTCTTCTCTGCTGATTGGGTAATTAACTTCATTCAAATTGTTTTGTAATTTTGATAAATTGACTGTAGCGCTCATGATTTTCCTCCAAGTCTAATATTGTATATTTACTCAACAAGATGGTTCTTGAGTTTAATACTCGTTCTGGGAACAATTGAAAACAGTTAGTTACAAATGAAGAAAGCCTATCCCCAGCCAATGTACTTTTGACTCAATTTGATTTATGGTCTTATTTCCTCGGTAAACTTCCTCGTTGCCACACTCAGGTTTTTAGTCGCCTAATTGACACATAAAATTTCCACGTCTGCCATCTCTAGCTTCAGACATACCTGCTCGTCAATTCATGCTCCTTAAGTAAGATTTGGCGTTGTTGCACTTCACACCTGAGTCTTAACCGTCACAAAATCTGCTTGAGCCAATCGAACTACCAAAAATTAGCGAGAACTTGCCGCCATCACCAAAGAAATAGATGTGATTAGTGAGTGAAGGCGTAGGCAGGCATGGAAACGAGATATAGCAGAAGGCAGAAGGCAGGAGGTAAAAGTATTACTATTCCTAGCTTCCATGCTTTCAAAATGTCCTAACCTGTGTGACTACGGCTATAGCTGCAAGGGAAGTGCCTGTGATAACTGGAGTAACGTGGGTCAACAGTTCGGTCTACACTTACAGGGTATTTCAGGTAAATGAAGTACACGGGTAGGGGCGTCAACTTAACGTAAAAGGTAAGTCTGACAAGCATTTGACAATTTTTCCATATACCACCTAGATTTTAGATCCCCCCTAACCCCCCTTTTTAAGGGGGGAACTAGAATCGAATGCCCCCACGGGGGTTGGGGGATCTAAAACGACGGAAGATTGAGTGTTTGAGCTTAAGTTGACACCAATGGACATGTTGTGCACCTACAATTATCTCTACCTCACCAAGTTGGAATTTGCTATATGTGTTGTGCAGTTTCCAGAGGTGGCTTCAATAAATTCTGGTTTCCTCTATTTGGGACATCCAAAAATTAAACTACTCAATTCCTGCATCCAATACGACTGATTTCTTCTCCCTCTGCTCAGCAACTGCCTCCCCTGACCCCGGCCACTGAGCGTAGTCGTACTCCTACGGAGAAGCAAGCTACGCGCAGCGTCTCGTAGAGAAGTGCTGCCCACCAAAGCGATTGATTATTTTTTTATTTGGAAGTCCCTTTTGCCGTAAATTCAAGATTCCACGTTTTAAATAGTAATTTTCATAACAGGGATAGGATTGCTATAGAATCGCTGTTAGCTTAGATATTGTACGATCGCTAAAAATACAATCTGGAAAGCGACTTGCCTAGATCAATTCAATCTACTCAACCACCACTGAAATTTATCCCCCAACGGTTTAACCCATCGGTACTCTACATTTTTCGATGGTTACTCCCAATAGCGCTACGATTCCGGACTCGACCTTGGTTACCGGCTGGTATCGTCGGAATTGAGGCTGAGAATGTTGAGGTCTTAGCTGAACTTTATCAACAATTCCAGGCTGGAAAAATTCGCTTTTTGTTGGCATTTCGCCACCCAGAGGTAGAAGATCCTCTGTGTATGCTGTATTTGCTTTCTCGGATTGTGCCACAGGTTGCGCGTCAGAAAAATATTGAGCTGCAATACCCAGTTCACAGCTATTTTCTTTATGACAGGGGTATGACGGTTTGGGCTGGAAACTGGCTGGGTTGGTTATTTTCACTGGTGGGAGGTGTGCCGGTTCGTCGCGGTAGGCGATTAGATCGCCAAGCCATCCAAACAGCACGGGAGTTGTTTGCTAATGGCCAACTGCCGATCGCAGTGGCACCCGAAGGCGGTACTAATGGTCATAGTGGCATTGTTAGTCCGCTAGAACCTGGTGTTTCCCAAATGGGGTTTTGGTGTGTAGAAGATTTGCAAAAAGCCAACCGTTCTGAGACAGTTTTAATTGTACCGATCGCCATTCAATATTCCTATGACCAGCCACCTTGGTCAAAATTGGATTGGTTATTGAGCAAATTGGAAGCTGATAGTGGCTTACCTGTGATGGAAATTACTCAAGGCGAACGTGAAGAAATTTACTATCAACGCATCTATCGTCTTGGTGAATATTTAATTACAGAAATGGAAGAATTTTACCGTCGTTTCTATCATCAAGATATCCCTAAAACCGTCTCAATTGATGAATCTACTAATCCTAATGAAGTATTAATTGAAAGACTCCATCGCCTACTAGATAAATCTTTAGCAGTTACCGAGCAATATTTTGGAGTTCAGCCACAAGGAAATTTCATTGACCGTTGTCGCCGTTTAGAAGAAGCTGGTTGGAATTATATTTACCGCGAAGATTTGCCAGATATTAATAATTTGCCACCCTTCAAACGCGGTTTAGCAGATTGGATTGCCCAAGAAGCAGACTTGCGAATGCGGCACATGCGGATTGTAGAAAGTTTTGTTGCAGTCACCGCTACTTATATTAAAGAAAAACCGACAGCAGAAAAGTTTGCGGAAACAACTTTGCTAATTTTTGATATGCTTTCTCGAATTAAAGATACCACACTTGCGGGGCGACCCAGGTTAGGTTTGCGACGGGCAAAAATTACTGTGGGAGAACCAATTTCAGTTAGTGAACGCTGGGAAAAAAGTCAAGGAGATCGCCACGCGTCTAGGCAAGCTGCGAGCCAATTAACTAAAGATTTACAAACTGCTTTAGAGAAAATGATTAGTTGATAAATAAAATATCTTGAAAAAACGCGATGAATCGCCGTCTCTACAATAATCAATCTTTTATAGAGGCGGCGATTTATCGCGTCTGTTGCCTTAACCAAACATGATTGGGAATTGTGACGCCAATTATCCGAAATAGCGGCTTTGCCATCTGTATAATCACTGAGATGGGTAAGAGCGTCAAGCTGATTTCGGGTAATTTGTGATGAAACTAGATTTAGTCAGGTTTTTTCAGGCTTGCAACCCTGCCAAGACTCTGGTTGTGAGCAAACCGGAAGATAGGCAGTATTATATTGATTTTTCCAAAGTGCGTGGTGCCAAAATTATTGAGGAACTTGGGCGGACTATCACCCGCCTTTCACCGGAAGAACCTACCTGTCAATTATTTACTGGACATATCGGCTGTGGCAAATCTACTGAATTACTGCGGCTGAAAGCAGAGTTAGAACAGCAGGGCTTTCATACAGTTTATTTTGAGTCTAGCCAAAGCCTAGATATGGCTGATATTGATGTTACAGATATTTTACTGGCGATCGCTCGTGAAGTGAGTCAAAGTCTGGAAGCAATAAAAATTAACCTGAAACCAGGATACTTTAAAAATCTGTTTCATGAAATTTCTAAATTTTTGCAAACACCCTTAGACATTGGCGTTGAAGCCGAATTGTCTGTAGGTATTGCCAAAATCACTGCCAAAACTAAAGATAGTCCCGAACTTCGCGGTCAGTTGCGACAATATTTAGAACCCCGCACCAATGGCATTTTAGAGTCAATAAACAAAGAATTACTCAAGCCTGCGAGAGAAAAACTCAAGCAGCAAGGTAAAAAAGGACTGGTGGTAATTGTTGATAATCTTGACCGAGTTGATAATTCTTTGAAACCTTCAGGTTATTATCAACCAGAATATTTATTTGTAGAACGCGGCGAACAATTAAACCAACTAAATTGTCACGTTGTTTATACTATTCCCTTGGTATTGATTTTTTCCAATGCTTTAGGCAGGTTAACAAATCGCTTTGGAGTAGATCCCAAGGTTTTACCGATGGTTCCGGTGCAACTACAGGATGGTTCGCAATTTTTCCAAGGAATTACACTCCTGCAAAAAATGGTCATGGCAAGAGCTTTTCCTGGTGTCAGTTGGGAACAAAGCCAGCATTTAATTACCGAAGTTTTTGATAGTCCTGATACTTTAGAAAGGCTGTGCTTAGTTAGCGGCGGTCATTTACGAAATTTGCTGATGTTATTATTTCGCTGTCTTCAACAAGAAGACCCACCTCTATCGCAAGAGTGCGTAAATAGAGTAATTAAACAACGCTGCAATGAGCTAACTTTAGCAATTACAGCTGATGAATGGGAGGTATTGCGTGAAGTGGCGCAAGAAAAAAGCTTAAGAGGTCATGAAAGATACGAACTTTTGCTCCGCAGTATGTTTGTATTTGAATACCGAAATGAGGATGGTTCGTGGTTTGATATTAATCCTATTTTGGCTGAAGCTAAGGAATTCAGGTTATGAGTAATCAGAACGAGCCAGAACATTTGGTCGTTGAAAATGAACGTTCATTGCAAACTCTGGTGCGAGCAATTACCCTTTCTCAGGGAGAATTTTCGCTGATTTTACTGCGTTGTAACTATGCAGTTTTACGTCAAGATATAGTACAACGCCTGCACGAACTATCTCCTGTTAAAATCCGTGAAATCTCCTTACCTACGTCAGTCAAAACTCTTTACACCTGTATAGGTGAAGAACTCGCAGATGAACAGCCACCAGCGTTAATGGTTTTTGGTTTGGAATCGGTTAAAGATATTGATACAGTTTTAACTTCGGCTAACCAAGTACGAGAGGAGTTTAGAAAAAATTTCCCGTTCCCAGTGGTGTTATTGGTTAATGACCAAGTTCTACAAAAGCTAATAAGATTAGCGACAGATTTCGAGAATTGGGCAACAATAATTCCCACTGCGATCGCTACCACTGATTTAATTAAATTAATCAAACAAACTGCTGAGTCAGTTTTTGACCAAGTTTTAGATGCTGGTGCAGGGAAATTTCTTGATAATTCCGCACTCAATCTCGCAATTGGTTCGCCGCAGCGCGTGGAACTGGAATCAGCACAAGCCGAACTCCAAACACGGGGTGTGAAGTTAGATGCAGAACTAGAAGCTAGTTTAGAATTTGTTCTCGGTCGAGATGCGGTTTCGATGGAACAGTCACGCCAGCATTATGAACGCAGTTTAACACTTTGGCAGCAAATTTCTAAACTAGAGCAGCAAGGATGTGTACTGTACAATTTGGGGTTATGGTGGCGTACTTATGCAGTGCAACATTTAACAGAAGAGCAACCTGCTTGCTTACAAGCTAAAGATTATTATCAAAAATGTCTGGAGGTATTTGAACAAGCAAATCGTCCCGACTTAACCGCAAAATTTATCAATGCTCTAGGAGAAGTACTACAAAAACTCGAGCTGTGGAATGAATTAGAAAAGGTTGCACAAAAAGCTTTAAAACTATATCAAACTTATCCTGATTGGTTCAGAGAAGCTAGAGCTTACGGATTTATCTCTGAGGTAGCACTGGCTAAATCTGATTGGAATAAAGCCAAACAAGCGGCTGAACAAGCGCTTTCTCTTGTAGCTACTAACCAATTTTCTGAAGCCAATGCTAATTTAGAATTAGTCCTATATTATCATCAGGGTTGGTATTTATTTGCACTAGCCAGAGCGCAACAGCAGCTTAATAAGATACAAGATGCTTTAGTTACTCTAAAAACTGCTAAACAAAAAACTAAACCTCAATACGATCCAGAGCTTTATATTTGCATATTAAAAAATTTACGACAAATTTATTATCAACAACGTCAATATCTTGAAGCTTTTCAGATTAAGCAAGAACAAATTAAAATTGAACACCAATATGGTTTTCGCGCCTTCATTGGAGCAGCTTATTTAAATCCTCAGTATGAAGTTATTAATCCGGCATTAGTACAAGTAGAAAATTCAGTAAAAGTTGCCCAAGAAATTGCTGTTTCTGGTCGGCAAAAAGATGTGGATAGATTACGAGAAAGAATGAGCCGGAATGACCATAAATTAACTGTATTTCATGGTCATTCCGGTGTAGGTAAAAGTTCGATTTTGATCGGTGGGTTAATACCTGCTCTGCAACTGCAATCAATTGATGCTCGTGATGTATTACCTATTGTCGTAAGAGTCTATACAGATTGGATGGGGATATTAGCAAAACGTTTAGCCAATAATAGTACATCTAGTATTTCCATAGAATCTATATGTGAAAATTTACACAAAAATGCCGAGCGTAATCTGTTAACAGTTTTAATTTTTGATCAGGTTGAAGAATTTTTCTTTGTTTACACAGATAAAAGTAAAAGGCAGCCATTTTATAAATTTTTGTACCTTTGCTTAGATATTCCTTTTGTGAAGGTGATTCTTTGTTTGAGAGAAGATTATTTGCATTATTTATTGGAATGCGATCACCTCTTTAATTTTACAGCAATTAATAATAATATTTTAGATAAGTATATTCGTTATGAATTAAAAAATTTATCTTCAGAAGATGCCAAAGCTGTTGTTCAGAGTCTAACTAAAGAAACCAACTTTTATTTAGAACCTGTGTTAATTGATAAATTATTAGAAGATTTATCAGACGAAGGAGAAGTACGCCCGATTGAGTTGCAAATAGTTGGAGCGCAACTCCAAACACATAAAATTACAACTTTAGAAAAATATCTCCAGGTAGGAACAAAAGAAAAGTTGGTCGAGGGATTTTTAGAAGAAGTTATTCAAGACTGTGGTTTTGAAAATGAACGCTGTGCCAGAGTAGTTTTATACTTACTCACAGACGAAAATCGCACTCGTCCCCTAAAAACTTCTGACAATTTAGCAGAAGATTTAAAAACAGCAGATATTATCTCAAATAAACAACAACTAAATTTAGTCTTAGAGATTTTAGTTGGTTCGGGACTAGTGTTAAATATTCCTGAAGACCCTGCTGACCGATATCAACTAGTTCATGATTATCTAGTATCTTTTATTAGGCAATCACAACAAGCAAGAGAATTAGAAGAACGGAAAAAGGAAAAGAAAAAACGACAACAGGCTGAAGCACAGCTAAATCGCGTTCTTAAACAGCAACGCAACTGGGCGATCGCTGGAGTTGCTATGATGACAATTCTGGCAGTTCTATCAGGAAGATTTTGGGCGCAAGCAGAATCTCAAAAACGAGAAGTAGAAAACAACCGAATAATAGCCATTAGTAAAACTTCAGAAGCTCTTTTTGCCTCAGGTCAAAGGTTTGATGCTCTCAAAGAAGGCATCAAGGCGGGAATATTGCTAAAACAATTACCTTTTATACAAAATCAGGATAAAGAATACATTGCTACACAAGTTGTAACAGCACTACAACAACCAGTTTACTGGTTAGTAGAGCGCAATCGTTTAGAAGGCCATGAAGGTCTAATTTGGGGTATGAATTTGTCACCTGACGGTCAGATAATTGCCTCAGCTAGTTTTGACCATACTGTAAAACTCTGGGATCGTGACGGTAAATTAAGACAAACCCTTGAAGGACACAAAGATAAAGTCTTGAGCGTTAATTTTTCACCTGACGGTCAGATGATTGCTTCAGGCGATTTCGATGGTACCGTGATACTTTGGAAGCGTGAAAGTACTCAATTCAAAGAGTTCAAAAAGTTGAAAGCTCACAATAGCAAAAATAGCAATGGAGTTTATGGAATAAGTTTTTCTCCGAATGGTGAGATGTTTGCTACGGCTAGTCGGGACAAGACTGTGAAACTTTGGAAACCTAACGGCAATTGGATAAGAACATTTACAGGATATGAAGATGGAGTTACTAGCGTTGCTTTCTCACCTGATGGTCAGATCATTGCCACGGGTGGCCGGGACAGGAAAGTAAAATTGTGGAGACCCAACGGTAAACTCCTCAAACCTTTTAAAGATAAGCATGAGGACTTTGTTTGGGCTGTAGCTTGGTCGCCGGATGGTAAGATAATTGCCACTGCTGGGCGGGACAACTTCGTAAAAGTTTGGAACCTAGACGGCAAAGTCCTAGAAGTTTTTAAAGGGCATAGAGAGAGGGTTATGAATGTAAGTTTTAGTCCCGATGGCAAGATAATTGCCTCAGCTAGCCAAGACAAAACAGTGAAGCTTTGGAAGCTTGACAAAAAATCTGATGGAAAGCTTGAAGGTACATTGCTGACAACTCTCTCAGGACATACAAACGGGGTTTATGCTGCACGTTTCTCGCCTGACTGTAAAGTTCTTGTCACCGCCAGTGCTGACAGTACGATAAAAATTTGGCAGCTTGATGCTGGAAGTTTGTTACACAAGGGCGATCGCAATGCGTCTATTTGCGCTGACAGTACCATGAAAGGTGGTCGGCTAGGAAGTGGCGTGCTAAGTACCCTCAATTCTCATGATGATAGGGTTAATAAGGTGAGTTTCTCACCTAATGGTGAAATAATTGCCTCAGCTAGTTATGACAAAACAGTGAAACTTTGGAAATCTGCTGATGGCACCTTGTTCAGAACTCTTGAGGGGCATAAAGATCAGGTTAATAGTGTCACTTTCTCACCCGATGGCCAAATAATTGCTTCTGCTAGTGCAGATAAAACTGTAAAACTCTGGAAGCAGGACGGTAGCCTCATCAAAACCCTAACTGACGATAGTGACAAGATATTAGATGTGAGTTTTTCACCCGACGGTCAACTTCTGGCTGCGGGTGGTGTGGACAATACAGTGAAAATTTGGCGGCGAGATGGCGAGGGTGAGTTTGAAACCCTACCTTATCAAACTCTCAAAGGTCATCGCGATTGGGTCAGAAGTGTAGCTTGGTCAAAAGATGGCAACTTTATTGCTTCAGCAAGTGATGACAATACGATAAAACTTTGGCAGCGCGATCGCTATCAAAAGTTTAAAATTTACAAGACTCTCACCGGAGAAAATGGCCACAAAAGCTGGGTTTATAGCGTTACCTTTTCACACAATGGCAAAATGATTGCCACGACCAGTAATGATAAAACGGCGATCCTTTGGAAGCAAGAGGATGACGGTGAGTTTCGCTTATACAAAAAGTTGACAGGACAT
Source organism: Nostoc sp. CCY 9925 (assembly GCF_963920935.1). Lineage (NCBI taxonomy): Bacteria > Bacillati > Cyanobacteriota > Cyanophyceae > Nostocales > Nostocaceae > Nostoc > Nostoc sp. CCY 9925. Next base: position 51,657 of record NZ_CAWUDO010000047.1, read on the forward strand.
AACGATGAAGTCAAAAGTGTAGTCTTTTCATCGGACGATCAAAAGATTGCCACTGCCAGTGATGACAAGACAGTAAAACTTTGGCGTCCAAATGGTACTTCCATCAGAACTCTTAGCGGACATAGCAAAGAAATATTAAGTGTAAGTTTTTCACCCGATGACAAGACCTTGGCCTTAGGCAGTGCTGACAATATCGTGATTTTGTGGGATTTGCAACAGCTAAATTCTCTGGATAAATTAGATAACTTACTGGTGCGTGGCTGTGAATGGTTACATGATTATTTGCAGAATAACTCAAAAGTGAGCCAGAGCGATCGCCATCTCTGTGACAAGATCAAGTAAAAGCCAAGCGATCGCTGACAACAAGCCGATGAAGCGTCTACGCTAATTATGTCTACCTACTTACTAGCCCAAACCGCTACTTTTATCTTCGATTTCAAAAGTTTGTGGGGGAATTGACTTTTTTGGTTGATTACTTTGTCCTAGTGTCACATAATCGATTGCGAGATTGATGGTATTTTATTTTTGCACAAACTCCTTTATCCCAATCGCAATACAAGCTATGACACTCAATTTATATTTACTGCGACATGGAGAAACTACTTTTAGTCAAAGTGGTGATTTCTGCGGTAAAACTGATGCAGAGTTGACCTTACAAGGGATGCAGATGGCAGAGAGTTTTGCCGATGTTTATCAAAAATTGAAGTGGGAGGCTGTTTATGTTAGCCCGATGAAGCGCACAATTGCAACTGCCAAGCCATTTTGTGATGCTATCGGTATGGATATGCAGTTACGTGACGGACTTAGAGAAGGTAGTTACGGCGAATGGGAAACTAAGAGTAAATCGTTTATCCAAGAGAATTACGCCCAAAACTATGTCAAATGGTTGACAGAACCCGCTTGGAATGCACCACTAGGTGGAGAAACTGCGGTAGATATTGCTAACCGTTCTATGCCTGTAATTGCTGAAATTCAAGAAAAACATCCCCAAGGTAATGTTTTAGTCGTTTCCCATAAAGCCACGATTCGGATTATGCTTTGCAGTTTACTGGGAATTGATTTGGGACGCTATCGCTATCGGGTGAATATTTTGGTTGCGTCGGTAAGTATGGTTAAATTTGACGTTAATGGCCCTTTGTTAGAAATATTAGGCGATCGCCATCATATACCAGATCATATTCGCTCTCGTCCGGGAACATAATAGTCCCCAATACAGTTCAGATAAGACCAAAACACTTGTAGAGACTGCGATTTATCGCGTCTCGAAAACCCAAAATTTTTTACCAGTAGCCTTTAACTGAACCGTATTGCTATATAACCCCCTTCTCCCCTCATAGGACGATGAAGTAAAATATTCACTATGCCATCATCAGCTATGAAATAAAACGTCAGGCGAGGTTTTTGATGGCATTAGAAGGGGTGATATTAGATATTGATGGCACGCTGGTTATAAGTAATGATGTTCATGCAAATTCTTGGGTTGAGGCATTTGCAGCTTATGACTTAGAAGTGCCATTTGAAAAAGTTAGACCACTCATGGGCATGGGTGGAGATCAACTGATTCCCAAAGTAGTGCCAGAATTAGATGGTAAGGATGGAACTGGCAAAGCGATCGCTAAACTACGCAAACAACTATTATTTGACAAATATATACCGCAAATTACTGCTGCCAATGGTAGCAGAAACTTAATATTAAAGATGCAAAAAGCTGGGTTGCATTTGGTTGTTGCTAGTTCAGCTAGTTCTGAAGAACTTGAGATCATGCTCAAAATTGCCCAAGTAGATGATTTGCTATCAGAAGTCACTACATCCGATGATGCCCAAGCATCTAAACCTGCTCCTGATATTGTACAAGCCGCCTTGGAGAAAGGGAAAATGACACCTGGTAAAGTAGTGATGTTAGGAGATTCTCCCTACGATATTGAGTCTGCTGGCAAAGCAGGGGTAGGTGTGATTGCTGTGCGCTGCGGTGGCTTTAGCGATGAACAATTGTCCGAAGCGCTGGCAATTTATGATGACCCAGAAGATTTGCTACAGCACTATGACTCTTCTTTCCTGGGTGCAAATGGTTAAATATTAAAAAAGCGATCGCACTTGTTGAAATTATTTTAGGCGATCGCTTCTTTGTTTCTAAGTTTTGCCCTAATTACACACCCACAGGAGTTTTCACCTTTTGCCGCTGACCGGTTGCGATTAACCACTTACCGCCAGAAGGGCCTAAAGTTATGCCGCGACGTGTCGGTTTAACTGGATAATTATCAACTAATGCTAAATTCATTTGTGATAACACCGTTGCTAATACCAATTTCATTTCAAACATTGCAAACGCCATACCAATACAGGTACGATTGCCGCCACCAAAGGGTAAATATTCATACTGTGAATACTGGCGTTGTAAAAATCGCTCTGGCTTAAACTGGTTTGGTTCAGGATATAAATCTTCGCGGTGATGCATTAAATATATAGAACCTGTTAGCAATGTCCCCGGTTGTAATTCATAACCCATGATTTCTATCGGTGTCTTGACTATCCGAGGGATAGTAAGCATGACAATCGGGTAAATGCGGAGTGTTTCTTGGCATACCGCTGTTAAATAAGGTAAGCGAGAAATTTCATTCCAATCAGGATTCTCGCTAACATTATCTAACTCGGTTAGCAGCTTTTCTCGTACTTCTGGCAAATGGTGAATCCAATAAATTGCCCATGTCAAAGCTGAAGCGGTGGTTTCGTGACCGGCGACTAACAAAGTCATTAACTCATCGCGCAACTCGACATCAGTCATCGGTTCGCCATTGACATCACGCGCCGACATCATCAAGGAGAGGATATCAGTACGAGAAGCATCTGGACGATCTCTGCGTTCTTTAATCTCACTGTAAAGGATTTCATCAATTTGCTGTATTTGACGCAAAAATATCCCCCAAGGACTCCAGTTACCCCAATCTACTTGCAGTATGGGAAAAAATGTTATGGAAGCACGTAAGGGGGAACCAGATAACTCCAGGACGGAACGCAACAGTCCCTGCAATTTTGTTAAACGTTCTCCCTGATTTAGACCAAATACAGCTTGGAGAATTACTCTCAGGGAGATTTCTTGCATGGAGTCACGGATAGAAAAAGGTTCGCCAATTTTCCATTTACTGATGATTTCATTAGTAATATTAGCAATAATTTGACCGTAGGCTTTCATGCGATCGCCATGAAAAGGCGGTGTCAATAATCGCCGCTGGCGTTGGTGAGATGCACCAGATAGCAATATTAAGGAGTTTTCACCCAACAAAGATCCTAAAAGTTGCGCGGAACCTCTAGCGTCTAGCTGCTCGAGTGGAGCGGTGAAAATCTGTTGAATTGCTTGGGGATTACTAAACAATACAATTGGGTTATTAGCAGTTAGGTTTAGCGAAAAACATTCCCCATACGCCTTTGCAGATGTTTCCATCAGTTCCAAAGGGTTAAAAATCCACTGAAGCAGTTGTATAAGTTTTGGAGTTTGTGGACTTTCTGGCAGTTTCATGACAAATACTCCGATTAGTTCTATTTACACTAACTTAGCAGAAGTAGAATTAAGAGGTTGAAATTCTTTTGGTGAGCGTCTACTTTTGAAAAATTAGATACCCGACCTCTTGAAGAAGTCGGGTATCTGAACACTGCGATTTTTCACACATTAACTAGGATTGTTATATCCCCTAAATTGGAAAATCTTTACAGTTCAACCTACGCAGCTAAATTATTGAATATTAAAGTTATTCAGTCAGTAAGCTAGGAGAAGTTAGCACAAAAACATCCCTACTTCCCTGAGCCTCAATCTCTGGTTTGATGGGAGTGGTAAAGTGGAAAAATTCATGATCGTTAACCAATAAAAGTTCTCCCGAATTGAGAATTTTACTAAATACAGGCTTTTCTTTTTTGGCCCTATACAAATGTGTTTCGCCACCTTGAATATTATCTCTATCTACTGAGAATATGCCAATAAAATCAGTACCATCTTGATGGATACCTTCAGGTGCAGGATTACCTAAATTATCTGGCGAACAAATAGTTCTGATTTGATGAACTCCGATTTCTGCTTCCGGATGAAGTTTACAAGAATCATGAAATGCTAAGACAAGATTTCTAAAAATATCAAGTTCAATAAGTGCATCTTCTAATTCTGCAAACTCTCTTTTGATATCGCCTAATAATGGATTGTAGTCTTTACTTTGGAAGAGGTAGCCATGAGGTAATTTAATTAATTGATCCTCAGCAACTATGAACCGAGATAATCTTCTGGAACGATAGTTGCCTTTGATGTAAGGATCGATAGGCATATTCCTAAAAAATGGCTTGAAACCTTCTACATTAATTGAATTTACTTTTCTCAAAGTAAACAGAAAAGCATATTCTAATTCCGTTGATGCCCACACTTTTTGCATAGGATTTACCTCCTTGCACGTTGAATTTCTCCCCGATTTTTCTTTATGGGAGGGTTACGACACCTAGTATATGCTACTTTTTATTAAAGTGTCGTAAATTTGACTACAAAAGTTGACAATCTATGATATAGAAAGTTATGCAAATTCCATCATAGGGTGGAGTACTCTTGAAAAGATTTCCTGTTGTCAAGTAGGTGGGTCAGGAATCGACGTATATTGACTACAGCAACAAGGTTTGATGATGATTGATTGGCTTTACCGTTACCCACCTCTGTATTCGGGTATTCTGCTAAAACGCTACAAGCGGTTTTTTGTAGACGTTCAACTGACTTCTGGCGAGATAGTGACAGCACACTGTCCAAATACAGGGCCAATGACTGGAGTATCGACTCCCCTAAGTGCAGTACAGCTTTCTAAAAGTGATAATCCAAACCGCAAATTGGCTTACACTTTAGAACTAATTCAGGTACATGACAACGAGCCGACTTGGGTGGGTGTGAATACTATTTTGCCTAATCGGGTGGTCAAGTTAGCTTTGGCGAAATATCTTTTCCCGGAATTGGGCGAATATACCCAAGTTAAGGGCGAGGTGGTTTATGGACTAGATAAAAAAAGTCGAGTAGATTTTTTCTTAACAGCAAGTCTTGAGGAACGGCCAATTTATTTAGAAGTTAAAAACACAACTTTCTGTGACGGGAGATTAGCTTTATTTCCAGATACGGAAACTACTAGAGGACAAAGGCACTTGCGGGAATTAATGGCGCTGTTACCTTTAACTCGTGCGGTGATGCTTTATTTTATCAATCGGAGTGATTGTACTGAGTTTTCCCCTGGCGATCGCACTGACCCAGTATATGGTAAGTTATTACGAGAGGCGATCGCTCTTGGTTTAGAAGTGTTACCTTGTCGTTTTGATATTTCCCCTGAAGGTATCCGTTATTTGGGTTTGGCAAAACTAAAAATTTAATTGCACTCGATTAAACAACAAATCCATCTAGACACTATCTAGATGGATTTATTTGTAGCTGGTGTTTACTAAAAAACGTTTAAACAGCGATGGAGAAGGAACTTATAGATAGTAACCGCCTCAAAAATAGCATTTGCTATTTTGACGTTTGCTTATGCAGGAATCAAAACTGTATCAATGACGTGGATGACACCGTTATCAGCAGTAACATCTGCGGCTGCAACTTTTGCATCATTTATCTTAACGCCATTAGAAGCGTCAATTTTTACATCTGAACCTTCAACTGTTTTAGCTGTCTTGAGTTTAGCTACATCAGCAGCCAGTACTTTGCCTGAGACAACATGATAGGTCAAGATTTTCTTGAGCTTGGGAATATCTTGAAGTAATGCGTCTACTGTTCCTGCTGGAAGCTTATTAAATGCTTCATCAGTGGGTGCAAAGACGGTGAATGGGCCATCACCTTTCAGTGTATCTACCAGACCAGCCGCTTCGATTGCTGCAACTAGTGTCTTGAAGGAACCATTGTTAGTAGCAGTTTCAATTATGTTGGCCATGCGTTTTACCTAGTTCTGTGTAACTTGTTACAAATCTAAACGATTTTTCAATAAACTATATCTATCATGAGATGTATCTCAAATCATTTTTTTTATTGATATAATATAAGTTTATATATATTTTTATACAAAGAGAGAATTATATGTAATCCCGACGGATGATTTACAAGCATTCTAGGAAGAGATCGCTGCTTTTTTTATACGACGGTATTAGCGATCGCTTGTATGGTTTTCTGTTTGATAAATTGAACAAATATAACTAAGTAGAGACTAGCAATTGCTAGTCTCTACAAGGATTTTGATATCATGCACAATTGTTTTCATACATGAAATCAGCAACGCCTTTAAATTTGATAGTCCAGTGCAAGTAAAACTCTGCCACATTGCTGATTTGCGGGTACTGCTTCCAATATTTTTTTCGGTTGGGGTAGGTTGAGGTTGTTCATTTGTTCGATGAACTGGTTGCGAGTGCGTCCAGCAAATCGGGGATTCCAGCGCTTTTCTTCGCCAATGGTAGATACTGTTCGTCCTTGGTAGTCGTGAGCGGGATATACTAAGGTGTCTTCTGGTAATACGAATAGCTTTTGAGTAACGGCATCATATAATGCCCCTGCATCCCCATTTTGGAAGTCGGTACGACCGCAACCCCCAATAAACAAGGCATCTCCAGTTAACAGATGAGTGTCGTTGACTAAGTATGCCAAATGGCTGTTAGTATGACCAGGAGTAGCGATCGCTCGAATCTGGACGCTGCCCAATTGCAAGATATTACCATCGCCAATGTATTGGTCTGCAAAGATAGCCGCTGAATTTTCAGGCACAACAGCTAAACAACCTGTCAGTGACCTGAGTCTGTCTGTACCAGTAATGTGGTCGGCATGGATGTGAGTTTCCAGACAGTAGCGCAAGGTCAAATCTAATTGTTGCAATACTTTTAAATCGCGTTCAACTTGTTCTAATACAGAATCAACTAAGATGGCTGTTTTAGTTTCTGGGTCAGCAATCAAGTAAGTATAAGTACTCGATTCTTTATCGAACAGTTGACGAAATAGCATAACAGGTTTCCTCAACGTGAATGATAGGTTTCTTTCCACAGCATTAGCATGGACATTGAGGGATTTCAGTAACTCCTGCGCCAAACTTGCTGCTTGAAGCCGAATTTCTGGAACAGCGGTGGTTTCCCAAAGATTGCCTTTCCGTGGTGTCCCCAAGGTGTACAACATTTCAGATGCCTTACCATCTGCATCTATCAGCGCACCATTGGCGGCTGTGTCGATTCCCATTGACAATGAATTGGCACGAATCAAGCGTTGTTCTTGTAAGCTAGCCACCAATGGGTGTTGCAATCTGCGGTAATCGCAATTTGCGCCGGTGCAGTTGATGATGCGGTTGACTCGTAAAACAATATCTTTGTGTGTGCCGCGATCGCAGATTTTCACATTGACGCCATTTTCCAACTGCTGACAGCTTTGAATTCGACCTGCGTAATGGATGAGTTGACCAGATTCCATTGCAGCATCAAGTACTTGGGCAATTTCTTCGGCAATGCGATGACGGTGAACTTCCCAATAAGCTTTGACATGACGCAAAAATCGCTTCTGTTCCGGCAATGGTAATGTTTGCCACAACTGTTGAGTAACTGGACGAATGGCATCAATTACCCCACGCCAATCTTGCCCTTGGCTAAGTGCCGATCGCAATTCTTGACGTACTATATGTAGCAGACCTCGTGCGGTTTTGGGTGCAGTTTCCACATCAATAAATGCGGGATAAGGCATTGTTGATTTGTGGCGATAAGGCATTAATCCGTGACGCGAGACAGCGTGGATTTTTCCCTGGAAACCTTGCTGGCGTAAGGCAACTACGGTATCTGCCATTGTTAAGCCGGTGCCTATCAAGAGAATAGCATCCTCTGAATTTAAGTCAGCGATCGCATGACTCGACCAAGCATCTTTGACATATTGCTTATTTAAACTTGCAATTGGTTTAGGCAGAATTGCCGGGAAATTCCCCAAAGCTAACACAGCCTTTTGCACATCCAAACACTGACCACTGCTGAGATATATGATTGTGCTAGAGGATTTTGTTTCAATGGCGATCGCTTCATCTACAATTCTCTCGAACTGTACATTCGCCGATGCATTATCCTGTGCTGCTTTTAAAGTTGCCTGCACATAATCCCCATAAACCCGACGCGGAACAAAAGTAGATGCCGTTACCTGTTCGTGTCCGTTACTGTGCAGCCAGTTGAGAAAGTGATTTGGTTCATCTGCAAACGCACTCATCTTTCCAGCCGGCACATTCAGCAAATGACAATCCACTGGTGTACCGTAAGCAACTCCTCTGCCCACTTCAGAATTCCGTTCAATTAATTTAATAGATAATGGCGTAGTTGCATGGCGTAAAAGATTAGCTGCAACCAAAGAACCGCTAAAACCACCACCAATAATTGCAATATTAACAGGAGAAACTCTGAGGTTAAAAATAGTGTTATTCATAAGACGTATCAGTTTAACTTGCCGCTTTCTACACAATTAATTTACGCCAGATAAACTGAAAATTATGCATGTTGAAAACTCTAAATTGGTACAAAAACCACATAGGCACATAAAAAAGTGGGAATTTCATTTCAGTGTTCAATTTTCTAAATCCAAAGAGTGGCGATCGCAATAGTAGACAAATTAAAATCCTCATGGAATAAGGTTTTGGAACAATTTGTCTAAAATTTATCTGTCTTTTGCATCCAAATCCGATGGAAATACCGTGGTTTTTAATTAAGCTTAAAATTTCCTTGAAAAGCCCAGAATTTTCCCTCAACAATTGTCAAATTTTTCTGACACTATGCTTATCCCGCCCCACCAACATCTAATTTTTGGGATTGCACAAACAATGAAATTTATGCATTAACTCCTCATACCATTTCTTTGTGAAGCTGCGCCAAACTCTTTTAACTTCTTTCTTTGTGTTCTTTGCGTCCTTTGCGCTTCGTTTTTCTTTCTTGTACTTATGGTTTAGCGCATCTTCATACAGAATTGGTATCACTCTCTCTGGGCTTCTGCGTGAGGTAAATCATCTTTTTTTACGAACTGCCAAGAACGCATTCGCGCAGCGTCTCGTTAGAGAAGAACTCAAAGATAAAAAGAAATAGATAATCTTGTAGGAGAAAGGCGGCTAAATGACACTTTGACTCCTAACCCCTGTGTTTTGCTTCAGCGTTACTTTCACCCCAAATGCTGGGCGTAGGGTAATCGAAGCTTGGGGAACAATTGGATGATCTGGCACAAGATTTAATTCAAATTTTTGGGCGATGGTTGCTAATAATAAAACTGCTTCCATTAAGGCAAAACTCTTACCAATACAAATCCGCGGCCCATCACCAAAGGGAAAGTAAACTCCTCTAGGGAGATTTTTCTCTAAATTATTAGCCCAACGTTCTGGTTTAAATACTTCTGGGTCTTGAAAGTACCGAGGATTGCGATGCATTACCCACTGGCTCATAATAATCGTACAATCTTGTGGCACCTGATAACCGCCAATTTCACAATCTTGAGCAGCTTTACGTGCCATGTTATACACAGGAGGAAATACTCGCATTGTCTCCTTGATAACCATATCGGTGTAGCGCAAGTTTGGTAGATCTGCAATCGTAGGAGAACGCCCTCCTAAAACTTGTTGTAATTCTGCTAATAATTGAGTACGTACTTCGGGATACTGAGATAAAAGTATCCATGCTCCCGTTAAAGTATTGGATGTAGTTTCATGTCCTGCTAACATTAAAGTTGCGATTTCATCTCGCAATTGGCGATCGCTCATTTGACTGCCATCTTCTTCATCCCTGGCTACCATTAACATTGAGAGTAAATCTCCAGGATTTTCCCCGCTAGCACGCCGTTGACTTATGATTTCATAAATAGTTTTATCCATCTGCTTGATGGCATTTTTGTAGCGAATATTCTCAGGTCTAGGGAACCATTCCAAAAAAATAAAATTTTGCTGGCGTTTACTTTCAAACCAATCTGATGTTACATCTAGTGCATGGGCAACATCTTGGGCTTGTCCCTCACTAAGGTCGCGGTTAAATATCGTTTTCATGACAATATTTAACGTCAGGCGCATCATCTCTCGGTGAACATCACGACTTTCGCCATCTTGCCAAGTATCTAGCATTTGTTCAGTGTAGGCAACCATAATATCGCCATAACTAGTAATGCGCTTCTGGTGGAATACAGGTTGCATCAACCTTCGTTGGCGGAACCAAGAATCTCCTTCGCTAGTGATAATTCCTTCACCCAATAAGGTTTTGAGGGCATGTAAAGAACGGCTTTTAACAAATAGATTTGTGTCTTTAAGTACTTGTTCAATATAGTTAGGATTAGTTAATAAACAAGCTGGTGTCAATCCTAAACGTATCGGTACAATATCACCATATTCATTAGCACATTTTGTCAAAAACCCCAAAGGATCGCGACCAAAATCAAGCAGACTACCCACAATAGAATTTCCTTCTGGTCCGGGTAATTCAAAGATGTCTTGAGTCATGTAGATTTATTGCCTCGCTGGGTAAGTCCTAACTCAAATCTTGAAAAACCTGTCGTCTGATAACTTCTATCAAAGGGAAGAAGCTTTTTTAAGTTTTATCTGGGTTTACAGTCCAAATTTTCCAGACATTACAAATTCACTAACTTGAAATTCTTCGTTGCAAAAATATATATAAATCAAGGTTTGAGATTGTTCTCGATATTCCAGTAGTATATCTATGTCGGGAATTAAAATTTCCACTTGATATTAATAATCTCTAATGCTGCCGCAAAATTGCGGTGAACCGATAATTTTAGCAAATTAACTAAGAGAGACTTGAGAAATGGATGTACTAAAACGTCGCATTGGTCTTGAGCAAGAGTTTTTTCTAGTAAATGAGACAGGTGAAATCAGTAATCGTGCTGATGAATTTTTGCAGGCTTGTCATTTAGTTGCAGAAGCACAAGGAGTGAACCCACAGTACTTTGTGCCAGAGTTCGTCAAGAATATGGTGGAAATTAACACTGCGCCGGCGTATAGTGCCACAGACTTAGCAAAAGAATATCTGAGAAATTTGAAATTAGCGATCGCTGTAGCCCAAGAGATGAGTTTAAGGCTTTATCCTCTCTCTAGCTACCCTTTACATATCATGCCAGTGATGCGCGACCAACTCAATTATCATATCCAAGCGCGGACTGTAGGTTACGATAAATTTTTACACGCTGGCAAATGTACGGGTACACATATACATCTGGAAGTACCGCCAGGAGCGATCGATCCTCGTGTGGTAGTGTCTTACAATTCAAATGCCGCAGAGCGAGAAGAACTCCTAAATATTTATAATTTGGCTACAGCCTTAGACTCAGCGCTGATTTGCTTAACGCGATCGTGTCCATTTTATGAAGGACGAGCGATCGGACTAGCCATGCACACAATCCGTTATCGTGGTAGCGAAACCTTTGACTGGGAAGGAGTTTACACACATTTGCAGCCTGTTGGTGGACTGATGCCTTATGCTGACAGTGTTGAGAGTTTAGTTGAACAGCAATTTGCTCGTTATTATGCTTGGTTCCAAGCAATGGACAAAGCTGGAGTTGAGCGTCATCTTTTCAAAGAAGCGGGAGGAAGCTTACTCAAATCAGCTTGGAACCCAATTAGGCTCAACAAACTTGGCACTGTAGAAATTAGATGTGTTGATAGCAACTTTCCCTCTGTAATAATTTCTGTAATCACACTTTTAGAAAAAGCTGCTCGGCGCGTAAGAACAGAACAACTAAAAGTCATACCAAATAAAGAAGTTTATACATTCCAACTAAGTGGAAATTCCCTTTGGGTGCCAGATTTTGAGTATTTAAATGGCCAATTACTGTATGCTGCTGCGACAGAGGGAGTGAAGCATCCCAAAGTCAAAGCTTACGTAGATTCTGTATTAGAGTTTGCCATTACCGAAGGTGGCGAAGGAGCAAAGTATTTAACAAAACTGAGAGCAGAACTACAGCAATATCAAAGTATCGAAGCGGAAATTCTCCAAAAATTTACCCCTGCAACTGCGGAACTCTCACGAGATCAAGGCTTGCGTTTAGTGCGGGAGTGCTGCGACAAGTTAGAAGCGCAGGTGTCATCCTTAGACGGCGAACATCCTTTAACAGCGTTAGATAACTCACAATTATGAGCAATGAATCCTAACCAACCGAACTTATGATTTAAGCACATCTCACCCAATCATAAATCAAGTTTTTAACTCGTAAACTAGCTTTTGCGACATGAAAAGCAGCTTTTGTGACATAAAAAGCAGCTTTTGTGACATGAAAAGCAGCTTTTGTGACATAAAAAGCAGCTTTTGTGACATGAAAAGCAGCTTTTGTGACATGAAAAGCAGCTTTT
>NZ_CAWUDO010000048.1:0-63568 GCF_963920935.1 Nostoc sp. CCY 9925
TAAGTTTTAGCGATCGCACCTTTTTCGCCCAACCTCACAAAATCGCGTTGCTCCCACCAGGAGTATTTAAAGTTTTGACTTCAGTAAATATACTGTAATTTTGGCCGTGGTATTGCTAGGCGTACATAAAAAATAACAAAATAACATAGGGCTAGGATGCGACCATGACAATTTGGCGATTGTCTGAGTCAACAGCTTTCAAATAAACCAATATTAAATTAGCGGACGCTGACGTAATTGGGTACGCTCAAAAACTGTGAAATATCCTTCCAAAACCAATCCTTCAAGGCTCAACAAATGTAATAAATCTTGTGCAGGTGCTTCCGGTGTTGCAGGAAAATAGCGAAAATAAACCACACCTTTTGGTACTGCCATCCGCAGCCTATAAATTAATTCACCATAATCTCGGTCAAAAGTCAAAATAATTCTTTCTTCGCGTACAGCCCGTTCCAAAACTAGAGAATCTTCCGCACCTGGGGCATCTTCACTACCATAAGCTACATCATAACCAGCATCCCGCAAACGTACTACACTCATCATCGGGAAATTTTCATTTGCTAAAAATCGCATCACGCTGACTCAGATAAAAACGGTAGCATATACAAAGATTCATCTCGCATACACTCAGCAACAAACACAAACACAGCTTGCAGAGCTTGTGGTGTTAAAGTTGGATAATTATCTAAAACTTGCTTTACTGTCCAACCGTTAGCCAATAAACCAAGTATAAATTCAACAGATAATCGTGTGCCTTTTACCGTTGGTTTACCTAATAAAATTTTTGGGTCAGAATCGATATACTGTCGCCAATCCATAAATCAGTAATTTTTGATAGCAAAGGTGATAATTAAAATTTTAACTTAAGAAATCAATACTGTATCTTACCTACTCTCAAAAAATCAGTTTTGCTCTAACTCAAGTTTATATAGATTGATTAATTAATTTCTAGAATTTTCAATGACTGAATCATGGCTTTAGCAGTAGGTAAATATTGAGAATATTTTGTAGCATCTGCTGTATAAGTAATATAGTAAGCCTTGCCATTTCTCACAGTTCCAACTTCCATAACTTGGAGTTTACATTGCCCTTCTTGCCGACCATAACTCAATTTATAAGCATGAAATTTTGATAAGGTTGTCCAGGGTTGAGAATCATCTTTAAAAAGTACTGCCTCTTTGGTCGATGGTTTGGTTTTGAGCTGCATTAATAGCTTTTTCTATATTTTGAATAAAACTTGAAGGAGGTGATTGTGGTGATTTCTCCACAGCTGCTTTTATCTCCTTCAGGATTTGTGCCAAATTCGACGGTGGATTATTTTCTGTTAATAATGCTAAATCCTGCATGGCTTGATTAATTTCAGGATTAGCTTTAGCCGCTAATTCCACTTCTAGTACAGCTTTGCCATAATCGAGTGGTTGTTCTGGTGCTTTCTCGATAACTGCTACAGTGTGGGGAGAGTGTTTTTTGAGGGTGGTGAGAAACTTGCCAGCCCGATCCCATAAAGCTTCACCTATCTTCTCGCCCGTTTTCTCTAAGGCTTTGATGGCAATTACAGAGCTAAGAGCGATCGCCGCAGTAGTTAAAGGTTCCATATACTATTTAAATGACTTCAATGAAGTACATACAATAATTCGTAGGGTAGCACAGATGTGCTACCCTACTAACTTGGACAATTACTACTCAGAACTACTGCGGCAATCTCATTCCACCGCTGTTACGGAAGCTCCCTCGGCTGCTGGAGGTATACTCGGTAACTCAAGACAGTATCCAGCACCATACACTGTTTTGATGTAGCGGGGATGGCGGGGATCTGGTTCTAGCTTGGTTCTTAGGTGACGAATATGGACTCGAATCGTTTCAATGTCGTCATCAGGATCGTAACCCCAAACTTCTCTGAGGATTTCGCTGGGGGAAACTGTTTGGCCGTGACGTTGCAACAAGCAGTGAAGTAGCTCAAATTCCAAGTGAGTCAATTTCACTGTCTCGTTGAACCATATGGCCTCAAATCTTTCGGGAACGAGGGTAAGTGAGCCATAGTTGAGAATTTCACTGTGTTTGGCTGCTTGGGGAATGCGATCGGTACGCCGCAAAAGTGCCCGCACCCGTGCTAGCATTTCTTCAACTTCAAAGGGCTTGGTGAGGTAGTCATCTGCGCCAGCGTTAAAGCCTTCCACCTTGTCCTGAGTTTGGCTCAAGGCCGTCAACATTAACACGGGAATCTCGGCGGTGCGATCGTCCCGGCGCAGGCGTTGGCAAACTGTAAATCCATCTACTCTGGGCAGCATCAAATCGAGCATGATCAAGTCTGGTTGTAGCTGGAGAGCCAGCGCTTGACCTTTGATGCCGTCTTCAGCTTGACTAACATCGTAGCCAGCCATTTCCAAGTTGACGGCAACTAGTTCTGAAATCGCTGGGTCATCGTCTATGACAAGAATCCTCGGCATTCTTAAAAAATTATTACTACTTATTAAGGATAAATAACAACCTTTGATAGATACAAAGATTTTTGAATCGATTCTAAAAAAGATTTTAAATCTTACATAAATATTAAGATTAAATGACGGTGAAATCAAGACTCAATTAAACGAAATCTTATAGTCTATGATGTGTTATGCTCCCCCCTACAATCCGTCTTGGTTTTTACAAAACGGTGTAATGATGACTGTACACACTGCTTTGTGGGGAAGACGTTATTGGGAAACTACAACTGACGATCCAGAACCTTCTTATCACGAACAAATCTTTATCGGTGGCCAAGGTGTGCCAATTTTTGGCTTGGTTGCCATCCCGGAAAATGCTCATAGTACGATTATCGGCACTTATGGGATTACGGGAGAGTTAGAAACACAATGGTATTTGAGGGTGCTAGGACGTAAGGCTTTCGCTCAAGGCTATGCTGTGGTGTTATTTGATTGGCGTGCCCACGGCAAAACAGCCCAATTGTCGCCGACTTTAACTTCCGATGGTCTTTACGAGGGGGAAGATTATGTTCGCATTGCTGCGGCTGCTAAGGCTATGGGCTGTCCAGGAAAATTTTGGTTTACAGGGTTTTCTTTAGGGGGACAATTAGCGCTGTGGGGGGTAAAAGTTGCTGGGGAAGTAATTAGGGAGTATGAAGATTTAGGGTTAGAAGATAGCGACATTGGTGGTGGTATGGTGATTTGCCCGAGTTTGGATTCAGAGCGATCGCTATCTTATCTAGTTACAAAACCTTTTGGCAGATATTTGGAAGTGGGAATTGCACGAGATCTAAAAAAATTGGCGTGGCGACTACATGATGCACATCCTGGAAGCTTTGACCCTGCGGCAATTGAACGGGCTAATAGTATCTGGGGTTTTGATAATGAACTGGTAATTAACCGATTAGGTTTTTCTTCTGTGGAAGCATATTACCAAGCCAGTAGTGCTTTAAAAATATTGCCCCAAATCTCAAAACCAACTTTGATTATTTATGCTGCCGATGACCCACTTTTTGACCCAGCTATCATACCGGAATTGCAAGAAGCCTGTGATAATAATCCGACCATAGATTTGTTACTCACTCAGTACGGCGGTCACGTTGGCTATTTGAGTAGTAAAGAGTGCCAACGGCAAATAAAAGACCCTGATATTTGGTGGGCATGGAATCGGATTTTAGAATGGTTGGAGCAAAAGCGAACAGGGTAGTAGGCGAGACGATATTCTGGCTGCTAGAATACTCGACGGATGTAATCCTATTGCTTGAAATAGAGTGACTACATTCACTTTTTCAACAAGCAATTGCATAAGATTGAAAAGGTGAATAGTCAGCGCTGGTGTGTTCGTTTTTGAAGTTGCAGATTTACACAAAAATTGCCAAGAAGTTCAATAATCAAGTATTACCACAATATAGTTGGTATACCAGCAATGACAGAAGCAATACCTGTCCAGAGAGTAAAGCGCTCGATATCTAGTTCATCCAAAGCAACGCTCATTTGCTTAATTGCTGATAGTAGTGCTGTCAGTAGCACCACAAAAAATGCAAGGTATCCAAAATTAGCGATCATTTATCCTCACTATCTCTAAAAAAAATTAGTTCTAATAGCTTTTTAACAAGCTTTAGCAAGGTTTTTTTGTTCCAGATGTAACACTTTATGAGAAAAATTATTTACCAGTGAATAAATATCTAGTTCACATAGCCAAATCATGGTTTCATAACCAACGCGACCCATTTCTGTCTCCGGTCCCATAGGCATCTCCAGCAAATATTCCCAGCTACTTGACTCAAATCGATAGTTTTTGATGACGCCTTCCCCACCCACAAAACTTACTATCTGACCATTACAAAACTTAGGCTGTGCCAAAACAGTTGCAGGCATTATTCGTAGTTCCTTTGAGTAATACTCTAATAGCTAATGTTGTAACCAAAAGAATATTTGCTATTCTCTGTCAAGGGTTTTAACGTATTCTCTTTCAGAGGATTTAACGTTGAGTTAAGCATCCTACTTCTAGAGTAATAAAAAAAGTACGTACATTTAGAGTAATGAATCATGATATTGCTCAGCATCAGCGATCCCAGCTACTGTAACTCAGTATTTAGTAGTTGTCTTTACAGCCTGACTTAACATCTAATAACTCTTTTGGCAGATATTAGGAAAAACAGGTGTAATTATTGTATGGTGAGCGCGATCGCTCGTGCTAAGGGTGCAAAATATTAGGTTTGATATTTATTTTTTGAAGTATAATTTTTTTGATTATTACTTGTGACTGTAAATTGAAAAATGATTTTCCTCGATCGAACTTTCTGTAAGGTTACGTTTGTAATAATATATCTTTAAGTAGATTTAAACTTTTGGTTAAACATAAATAGTTCCTATCTCTTGTTTGCAAATTTACTAAAGCTGGATGGAAAGATTTAAGATAACAAAGGCGTGATTTTTAGAGCGAGGTTAGTCCCAACGCTGTAAACGGCTCTTAGCCGAGAAAGCTGTGAAGTTGCAAAGCGATCGCGTTGTTCTAGCGCATTAGTATAATATTGCTAATAATTGTCGCAATTAAACAAACTACTATAGTCAAACTCCCTTAACTTTCTCACTCAATGACCGAAAAAGCAAAGGATACAAGCCCCAGAATTTTTTTATGGAGAAGCAAAAAAATATATTTCGAGACGCACAGCGGAGGCAGCCCCGTGGGCGGGTTTCCCGACTTGAGGCGACTGCCGTCGAGAAATACGAAGTCCTCAATTAGGCCCCATTATTTATGGGGATCAAAAATGTTTGAATTTTGAATTTTGAATTTTGAATTTTGAATTCGGAGCGAAGCGACGTGACTGCTACTCATCATCTTTGGCTACCTGCACCGACAGATTTAACTTTGTTAGCGGATGAAATTCATGTATGGCGTATAAACCTTGACCAACCAGAACCACAGTTACAAGATTTGAGAACAACCCTTTCCAGTGACGAAATTGCTCGCGCTGAACGATTTTATTTTCAGCAACATCGCCAGCGTTTCATCGCTGGGCGTGGTATTCTGCGAACTATATTAGGTCGTTATTTGGGTATTAAGACATCAGAAGTTCAGTTTAATTATCAACAGCGTGGCAAACCAGTATTAGCAGAGACATTTGCTGGGAGTGGAATAGAGTTTAACTTATCTCACTCCCAAGAGTTAGGTTTGTGTGCGGTGAATTTTCAGCGCGAAATTGGTGTAGATCTAGAATCTATTCGTCCGGTTTCAGATTTAGAAGCTCTTGCCAAACGGTTCTTTTTACCGAGAGAATATGAAATGTTGCGATCGCTATCTCTGGCTCAACAGCAAGAGGCATTTTTCCGTTACTGGACTTGCAAGGAAGCTTATTTAAAAGCAACCGGAGACGGACTAGCCCAGCTAGAGAAAGTTGAAGTCTTCCTCACTCCCACAGAACCAGCCAAGTTACAGATTTCAGAAGACTGGAGTCTTTTTGAATTAGTACCTGCTAACAATTATGTTGCTGCCGTTGCTGTAGCGAATTCTGGCTGTAACTTAAAATGTTGGCAGTATTAATGGGCATTGGGCATTGGGCATTGGGCATTAGTTTTTCTCCGCGTCCCCGCGTCCCTGCCTCCCTGCGTCTTTTTCATCCCCCTCATCCGTGTGCCTACTTTTCTTCCTGCATACTTCTGACAATTTTCGTCACTAGTTTTCTGGGTACAAATCTGACGCTTTTTGCTAGTAGTTTATTGATAAAACCAGGAATGACAATGGTTTTCCCCTTCATTAAGGCACGATAACCGATTTCGGCTACTGTTTGGGCATCCATCATTCTCTTACCCTTGAGCATTTTAGAGTCTGCCATTCCCGTTCTTTGATGAAAGGCTGATTCTGTAGAACCTGGGCAAAGAACTGTCACAGTGACACCTGTGCCTTCTAATTCATTGGCGATCGCTTCAGAAAACGATAAGATATAAGCCTTAGTCGCGAAATAAACCGCCATCAAAGGGCCTGGTTGAAAAGCAGCAGCCGAAGAGACGTTTAATATTTTTCCTTCACCTTGCTTAACCATATCCTTGAGAAATAGCTTAGTTAAATGGGTGAGACACACCAAATTTACCTGTAGCATTTCCAATTCAGCAGTTAGGCTTGTCTCATGAAATAAACCATAAGTACCAAATCCAGCATTATTTACTAGTACATCAACCTGAATATTGGCTTGTTGCAACTCCGTGAAAATTTCTTCTGGAGAAGTTGATATAGATAAATCTTTAACAAGAGCTTTGGCAAAATTTCCAAATTTTGACTGGAATTTATCCGCAATTTCTGCTAGCTTTAGTTCGTTTTTATCTACTAAGACAAGATTGTAATCATCAGCAGCAAAAAGACACGCTAATTGATAGCCAATTCCACTTGCTGCTCCAGTAATAAGAGCAGTTTTTTTGCCCTGTCCTTGATGTGTTGTGTTCATGTAAGAATATTGGTGAATTCAACTGAATTAAACTACTTTGCATTGACAGTGCTTATGGTTCTACAATTAAGTATGCGTAATATCTCAACTTACGATAAACGTTTTGAGCAAAAATAATTTGTAATTTGCTCTTTGATTACAAATTAAGCCTTAATCTATAAGGAAAAATCAAGAGACATCCCTGTAGATACATATATTTTCATTACTCACAAAAGTGCGTAAATTCAAATTTTTATATCTTATAATAACCATTGTAGACTGTTTTTTTGTCAAGAGGTTAATTTTAAAATTTACATTTGTAAATAAAAAAATAGGGCAATCATCTTGCCACTGTTAATGTTCAGATACCCAATTTATTCAATAAGTCAGGTATCTAAATGCACGCTACAAAATTTGTCAAACAATTTTGGATTTTGAATATTCAATCCAAAATCCAAAATCTAAAATTATATGGGTTGCTAAGCGAGATTCAAGAATCCGCTTTGAATCAAATAAGCGGTATAAGTCATAAACAATTGAGAATCAATGGTTGGGCAAGCAATAGAACTTCCTGCCAGCGCATGGAGAGTATCTTGGCAGCTGATATGGGGTCTTCTAGCTTGCAGGTATAAATCGGGAATAGTCAGTTGTTCATCAGACCAGCGTTCCAGTAAAAATGGGCGCAGAGTGTATAAAGGATTGTCTACAGAAGACACATTATTGATTAACTCTGATTGCCATTTTTCGTAGGAAATCATCTCAACTGAATAACCAAAAGAGCGTATCCAGTCAACTAAAACTTTCAAAGGTGCAGGTTGGGGATGTTGTAAATGGAAAGCCTTACCTACGGATTCTTTTTGGCGTGATAGATAGACAACGGCTTTACTCACATAGTCTACAGGAGACATATCCAACATATATTCTACATCGGGAAAGCTTCCCATTTGTAGACAGCCCTTAGCCATCAAATTGATAAAGTCATGTGTGTTACAAATACCTGTTTTACTATCTCCAGAAATCAGAGGTGGGCGATAGATAGTTACAGGAAGTCCTCGGTCGCGGGCGATTTTAACTAACTTTTCAGCTACCCATTTTGTTTGAGAGTAACCAAGATAAATACCTTCCCAATGGCTGAATTCATCCTGTTCTTTGACAACCTTACCAGCATAAACCGGCGATTCAAAAACAGCAACGCTGGAAACGTAATGTACGGGCTTGACTTTAACTTGGCAAGCTAATCTTAAAACTTCTTGAGTTCCCAGAACGTTAGCAGCCTTCAATGCCGAGTAGGGATAAACATAATTCAGCAAAGCACCGCTATGATAGATACTATCAATTTTGGCAGCTAAGATTTGAAATTGTTCTAAGCCAAGACCTAACAATGGCAGAGATAAATCGCCGACAACAGGAATAATTCTAGAGTTATACTCTTCCTGCCAAATTGCATATTGTTGGAGATTATTTTGCAGTTTAGTCTTGCCTGCTTCCGGATTATCGGCACGGACTAAACAATAGATATCGGCCTTGGTTTCCTGTAGTAATTCCCGGATGATAAAAGCTCCTAAAAAGCCTGTTCCTCCAGTTAAAAAGATGTTCTTTGGTTCACCTAGAGGTAAATTAGCAGCTGCACCAGGATTAATGGTAGGGTCAAGAACAGCCTCAGCACCTAAATCTAAAACCAATGGGGTAGTATTGGCGTTAGAAGATGCTGATTTTGTATCTTGAATCCCTGAATCGTCTTGTACTTCTTCAGCCAAACGCTGTGAAAGTGATGCAATATTTGGGTAATGCCATAGCAGCAGTGGAGATGGTTGAAATCCGAGCAATTTTTCTAATTTACTGACTAGAATCATTGCTTGAGCAGAATCCAAGCCATAGTTTTCTAAATGTTCTTCGATGTCTATTTCAGCAGTTTCTACACCTAGCAACTCTGCTAAGTTGGATACCAAAAACTTCTGAATATCTGCTGCGGTAAAAGACTGTTTTAAAGTCATTTTTAAATCTCCACTAATGTAGAACGTACTGGGTGATATTGACTGTAATAATCAGAGACTTGCAGCCCTTGAATTTTCAAGCTTTGGATACGATATAAAAAGGCTGTGCCATTCATTATTTGGTTAGCAACATCAACTACCTGGCGATTATTTGGGTCAGACAGGTAAGAACCTCTTACCCAGTCATTGAAGCTACCCATCGCCGGCCCACACCAAATTTGATAATCGACTTCTCGACCTTTTTCACCAGAATTAGACCAGCGAGAAGATAATCCTAAATACCAGCGGAAAATCAACGCCATTTTTAGCTTAGGATTATTGACCGCTTTACCCAGTTTTTCGGGATTTCTTTGGGACAAATAAGCCGCTGTTCCTTCCCAAACTTCAGCAAGAGTTTTACGAAAAACTTGTTTTTCTAATTTCTCTCTTTCTGCCAGAGGAATGTCTTCAATTGAGTCATAAGCGCGGTAGAGTTCAAATAATTTTTGCGCTCGCATGGGGAACATTGTACCCCGTTTGAGGACTTGCAATTTGACTCCCATTTCAAACATATCTGCGGCTGGTGCCATCATCATATCAGCCATTTCTGCTTGAGCAAGTAACTTTTTGGTATGTTCGCAAGCCCCAGATTCAATGCATGATTGATTAATAGAACCAGTTACTACATAAGCTGCACCCATCATGAAACCGGCTAATGCTGATTCTGGGGTACCAATTCCACCTGCTACTCCCACTCGAATGGGTATTTGGTAATGATATTGGGCTTGAATTTCGTCGCGCAAAGCAACAATAGAAGGTAGCAAACAAACCAAGGGACGGTTATCTGTATGGCCGCCAGAATCAGCTTCGACGGTGATATCATCAGCCATCGGAACTTTAGCGGCGAGAGCTGCTTGCAAGTCAGTAATTAACCCTTGTTCCAGAAGTTCTTTGAGAATTCTGGGTGGCGCCGGTTGCATAAATTTTGTAGCAACTTCTCGGCGGGAAATTTTGGCAATGACTTTATTTCTGATTTCAATTTGGTTAGCGTCATTTAATCCCAAACCTGCTACGCGATAGTAGACAATGTTTGGAGTTAAATCTAGAAATGCAGATGCTTCTACGGTTTTTACCTGATATTTGAGATATAAATCTACAGCACGGCGTTCAATTGCAGGTTCGCTGGGACTGTGAATTAAATTAAATGCGTAAGGCCCTTGAGGTAAGGCTTGTTGAATTTTCTTAATAGCTGCTTCCAAACGGTCTGGGCTTAAACCACCTGCGCCAAAAGAACTTAAAATTTGCGCTTTTCCCAGTGCAATTACCATTTCTTCAGAAGCAATTCCACCAGCCATTGCACCAGTAGAATAGGCATATCTCACGCCATGAAAGGAGAGAAAATTAGGATCTCCTAACTGTTGAATTCTGACTGGTGTGACAAATGTCAAGAGTTCTACTTGTGCTGCTGTGCCATTATCATTAGGAGATAAATACCCCTCGTTAGTGACACCGATTTTTCCGGCAACTTTCACGACGTAGCAAGGTTTATCTAATACCATCAATTTATTTTTGATGGCTTCTTGCTCAAAAGATATAGATTCTAAAGAACCTTTCCAAACTTGGTTTTGAGTAGGAGACCAAGTAGAGAAGTTCAGACCGTTATCGTGTTTATTTAGTACCGTATCTACGGTTGTCACAGCAGTTATCCCTCAAATTATAAGCGTTAACAAAAAAGGGGAAAGGGAAAGGGGAAAGGGGAAAGGGAAGTTTTCCCCTATTGAAAGATATTGATGGTTGAACTTAGGCTGTTATTTTGATTCTTCATCAAGTAAATTTTGGGCGCAAGCTAATTGGAGTTGAATGATTTCACTCATTTGCTTGCTAAATTCTTGTCTAGCTTCTAGAAAGGCTGTGTGTGCTTTAGTTATTTTTGAATTGTTAGCGTTGAGTTTTTGATACTGAGACTTATTTAAATCAGACATCTGGATGATTTTACGAAGTTTCCGAGTGGTGTTTGGAGGGGAAAAGCTAGGTTGACTGGTTGTCTGTTCAATTGCAGTTGACTCAGAAGATTTTACTTCTTCTTTAAATTCAAAACCGTTATTAATGATATCTTTCACTGCAACTTTTTCAGGCTGAACAGGGAGGGATGGAATGTTATCAGGATTACTTGTTTCGGAGAATATTGCGCTGCGAATTTCTAATGAAGAGTCAGGTAAAATTTGAGGTTCTTTTTTGGTGCGATCGCCTTTACGTTTCTCTACCACATTTTCAAATATTTGGCGATTCTCTTCAGTCAAAATAACATCGGTAATTGAGTGTCCACCCAACGTTACAGTTCTCAGAGTTGCCTTACTTTGATTGGTAGTTTGTGCAACATTATACAGTGGTGATAAATCCACATCTACCCGGTGGCTAACCAGTTTTGCCAGTGCTTTGACAAAAGAAGCATGGTCATCCATACCTCTACGATTTAGGGATACTGTAATATGTTCTTTACCTTGGAGAATTTTATCAATCCAACGAGAACAGACATTACCTGCACCAGCTTCAATGAATATTTTGGCACCATCAGCATACAGGCAATTAACTAATCGCGGAAAGTCTAATTGTTGAGAAAGACCTGTAGCAATACTACGAGCGATTTCGCCACTCTCAAGTTTAATTGGTTGATATTCAGCAGCAGAATAAAATACAATGCCAGGAATATTTTGTGATGGTAAAGTATTTAATTTCACCAATTCACCATATTCAGAACGCATCGTTTCGCTGTGAATCACATGGTCGAAGGGAGCCGGAAAAGCATTACACCCCAAGACTTTGATTACTCGCTGACAGGCTTCTGGTTCGCCAGCAATTAATACTTCTTCCGGTGTATTAATCTGAGTTAAGTAAACGCGCTGTTCATTTTTTAGACATTCCCTTACTTGCTCTGGGCTAGCCATTAAAACATAGTTACCCCAAAGATTATTGTCGGAAGCCGAGGAAATTTTTGGTAGTCCCCAATACTCACGCACAGCATTTTTTGGCCCGGATAATCTATCGCCAAATAAAGCTGATGAGTTGAAGCTGCTACTACCTTCATAAAAATTGCTCCAAACTCCCTGAGCAACCATCATACTTGTTTCACCCAAGCTATACCCAAAAACATATTTAGGTTTAACTTGGAAATCATCACGAATAATCGTCGTGAGTAATCTGGTGCAAAACATTTCGGCTTCAAACATTGCTAGAGAATCATCTAGCAATCGTTTTTCTAGTGTTTCTAGTTCCCTAGTAGTTAATTTTTTTAAACTTCTGGGAAAAACTAGTGGTTCAACATCAGCAGCACGTTTATAGATACTTTTAACCATTAAGTCGTTGTAGACTCTTGGAAATAACCGAAATAGCGTGCGACCGATGCCAAGATAAGAATTGACTGCTGCCGGATAAATGTAAGCAATTTCACCTTGTTTACCCAGTGGTTTAGATGTGAAATAACTACCAGCAGGAGTTTGCCAATCTGTTCCGCGTTCAAAAGCATTATTTACACCTTTACGCGCAGATTCGATTTCTTTGAGTAATTCTTTTTGGTTACGTCCTGTAATTGATAGGACATATTTTGCAGCCGATTGTTTTTGAAAGTTCTCAAAATATTGGCTAGCAGTTGCTTTTAAAGAAGCAGAGTTTTCGATAGTTTTTTGGAAATTATCTAAAGCTGCAAATAAACTTGAGCTATCATCAGCCGGGATGGGGAAAAGACAAAAAGGTTTTTCCTCTAAATATCGGCTGGTGCGTTCTTCTTGGCTACCTTCTTCCGATAAGATGACATGAGCAAAACTGCCATCAAACCCAATACTATTAAGTGCTGAGACTCTCGATTTAGCGTTTTTACCTAAAAACCAAGGTCTTGATTCTGTAGCCACGTAGAAAGGACTGCCTTGCCATACTTGCGGCGTTTTCACACCAGACCAATTGGGAGTACCGGGTATGTACCTGTGATACAAACAAAGAGCATTTTTAATCAGGCTGGCAATTCCCGAAGCAACGTAGGTGTGACCGATATTTGCTTTGACGCTACCAATTGCACAGTGCAACCCATCTCCTACTGGCGGATAAGCTTGCAGTAAACCTGTGATTTCTGCTGCATCTTCCTGGGGAATACCACTACCGCAAACTTCCAGGTAGTTCACCTCTGTGGGTTGGATACCTGCAATCTCGAAAGCTTGTTTGCAGACTTGGCTGATAGTTTCGCCATCAACAACAGTGGAATTAGCTTGTCCGATGCTAACGGCGTCAATAACTGCATAGATGCGTTCCGCATTTTCTAGGGCGGTGTCATGACGTTTGAGAACAACTGCACCCGCACCTTCGCCTACCGTCCAGCCGTCTGCGTTTTGGTCGTAACTCAAGGTATTGATACCCGTATTCACCTTAGCCATTTGGCTTCGCAGTAAGACGTTTTCGACACCGCCAGCTAAGTCAACGGCACCAACAACCACAGCTTCGACTTCTCCAGCAGCTAGTAGCATTTGTGCTACTTCTAAAGCTTTGAGGGCAGAATTTTCGCCAGCCGTCATTGTAAATGCTGGCCCCGTGAAGTTCCACAAAGCGGAAATGCGACTGGCCATAATGTTGGCGATGTGGCTGACATATTCGCCAATTTCTACGGGGTGATGGAGGCTATCTTTGACGATAGTTTCGAGTTGAGTTTGCTGTTCGTTAGGCAAAGAGATTTCTTGAGCGAGTAAGCCTTCTTTAACCTGCCAAGGCAAATTCCACCTTTGCTGTAGTTGATGTACAGATAATTCTGTTTCAGCGGCAATGATAACTGCGACGTTGCTACCTTCTGGGATTTTCGCATCTTTGAGGGCGCGATCGCTCACTTTCAGAAGTAGCAATTGCTGTGGATTTAATTTGTCTACTTCATTCGGTGGAATTTTGCATGAAAAAGTATCGACTTCAAAATCTTGAATGTATGCCCCTACTGGTGCTTTACCTTCTGGTAAACCATATTCTTTGAGTAAATTTTCTTGGTTTTCTATACCCTGCCATCTTTGCGGCGGTAACGAAACAAAATGCTGAGTGCCATCGTAAATCGAACGTTCAAAAGTATCTAAGCCATTACAGTTGCCGAAAAAGGCATCCATACCGACAATGGCAAGTTTTACAGGTGGAACGGGTTCGCTTGAATTGTCTAATTCTGTTGTCGTTCCTTGTTCTAAAATCAGATGAGAATTAGTGCCGCCAAAACCAAAAGCACTGATAGCAGCCCGTTTTATTGCAGCGTTATTATTAGGCCATGTAGTTGCGGTTGTAACGATTTTGTCGGCAGGAATTTTACTGTTTTCAGTAGCTATCGGTTCGGTTACGTTCAAAGTCGGTGGAATGACACCGTTGGACATACTCAAAATTACTTTGGTCAAGCCAACCATACCAGCCGCAGTTAATAAATGACCGGTATTTGCTTTAGCAGAACCTATTAATGGTGCAGCTTGATGTTGTCCAAAGAATGTTTCGATAGAATTAAATTCTGTGGTATCTCCTAATAATGTGCCGGTAGCATGGCACTCTAAATAATCGATGCTTTGAGGATTAATTTTCGCCTCGTTATAAGCTCTCTCAAAAGCAAGGACTTGTCCTTTAGGATTAGGGCTGAGTAGATGCTTACCTTTGCCATCATTCGATAGTCCATTACCGCAGATAGTGGCGAGAATTTTATCGCCGTCTCTGACAGCATCAGAATATCTCTTGAGCATCACTATGCCAACACCATCCGCGGGAATTAGACCTCTGGATGATTTATCTAAGGGACGGCTCATACCGTTTTCTGGAAATCCTTGTACCCCAGAAAATAACATCCGCACAAATAGGGAATCTGCACTACTGATGGCTCCTGCTAACATCACATCGGCTTTGTGCGATCGCAAATAATGAGAAGCCAGTTTTATGGCATAAAATGATGAAGAACAAGCAGCATCGAGACATAAATTAATGCGGGATAATGATAAGGCTTGAGCGATTATTGCTGCTGGTAAGCCCGAAATCATCGCATTATATAACGATGCTTGATTGGCGGTTGGTAGAGTAGGTAAATCTAAATCTGGAACTTGCAGAAGCTCTTTGAGGGCAGGTGCGATGGTTTTTTGGTAGATGGGAGAAAATAATTGATTGGAAAGTTTTGTTGGGAATGAAAGGTTTCCCAAAATTACACCGCATTTGGAGAGAACGGTTTGATTATCCCAATAACCGCTTTGGAGAATTGCTTGTTTGGCAGCGTACAATGACCATTTGAAGGTGTTATCTAAATTCTCAAGTAATTCTGGTGGTAGATTGTAACCAGATGGGTCAAATTCAAAGTTGCGGATGTATCCACCTTTGAGGGAATAGGTTTTATCTGGTGTACCTTTGAGTGGATGATGGAAGATTTCTGGGTCTACTCCAAATTCTTGGATGGTTGCAGATGAGGTAGACTCTTTTTTATTGATGATATTTTGCCAGAATTCTTCGGGGTTTTTGGCATCGGGGAATAGACATGACAATGCGATAATGGCGATTTTTTCCATTATTTTTATCCTCAAGGTTTGGGTATTAGGCTACGGATAACGAGCAGACGGGAGGATTTACGCTGTTCCCCAAACTTGAAAGATTCACGCAAAGGCGCAAAGACGCAAAGGAGAAGAGAACTATACCAATTCTCTAAAATTTGGCAACAGATTCAAAGCTTGAAAGCTAAATACAATCTGAATTTCTTAATTACGAATTACGAATTACGAATTACGAATTGGTATTAGCTTCTGAGGAGTTTCATTGACCAGATGATTGCTCTGGCTCCGAGGAGGCGTGAGTAGATTTGTCCTTGTTGGTTGTGGATGATGATGTCGGCGGTTGCGCTACTGGGGGTTTTGGATTTGACTTCGCAGGAAACGTAGAAGGGTTCGTTTTGTGGTGTGGCTGCAAATTGTTCGTATTTTGCGACTTGTCCGGGTAGGCAACCTTCTTCATGAAAGTGTTGTGTCCAAACCCAGAGTGCGTGCATACTTAGGTCAGTTGTGTATGGATTGACCCATTGGACTGGAAATTGTCCTTGTTGTTCGCGTGAGATTGGTTGCCACAAACATTGTGTGGTGATTTTTTCTGTGGTGATGTTTAAAACTTTTTCGATTTCTTGAAAAGCTTTGCCATGAAATAATGTAGCTTCTCCATTTTGATAAAAAGATTTACCAGTGAGAGTGATGATATTATCTGGTTCTAGATTAATTGCATCGTAAGTTGGGGCTTGGGGTAATTCTAGTAAGAGTTGGATTTGGGCACTGAAATGATAAAATGTTTTGCCGGCGGGATTTTTACTCGATATTTTGGTGTTGAATGTAATCTGTTGTCCGCTAGTTTTAGAAATTTCTTCGACATCTACAATATATTCATTTGCTAGAGTCTCATTAAAAGTAATTCCTTTCAAAATTTTGAAATCTCGAGCAGCAAAAAATCTGTATCCTGGATAAAGTTGTTCGCAATAATCAATCATCCATGAGAGAGCGCATGTAGCAGGTAATACTGGAGAACCAGCGATTACATGATCCAATAAAAATGGATTTTCTTCTACTGTCATGCGGCGGCGCAGACGATAGCTGCGGAGTTCGGAATCTAATTCTCTAGCTAAGGGTACTAGGGGGCTGCCAATGACGACTTGTGTATTGTCTTGATAGGCGGGATGCAATTCGTTGACTAACATTTGTGTCCCAGCTTCTACGGGAATTACTTCAACTCCTCGTTCGGCAAAAGCCTTTTTGAGTTCTGGTGACACCATGCCACTGTCCCAAGCTCCCCAGTTAATTGCTACTACGTGACATGAGGGATATTGTTGTTTGAAAATATGTGCTGATTTATTGAGGATTTCATTGGCGATCGCATAATCGGATTGACCAATATTTCCGTAAAATCCTGTTACGGAAGAAAACAAAACTAAATGCTGAAGTTGACTAGGATTAATACAATCCAATAGGTTTTCTAATCCTTTAACTTTGGCAGTATAAACTTTTTCAAAATCATCTTCTGTTTTCTTTTCAATTAATTTGTCGGCTAAATTTCCAGCACCATGTATAATACCTGTAATTGACCCAACATTAGCCAGCTTTGCTTGTAAAGCCTGTGTATCTGTAACATCAACGCTAATATATTCGGCTTTAGCTCCTGCTTTTTCAATTGCTGCGAGGGTCTTTTTAATTTCGCGGCTGGAGGCAATTTTGTTATATATTTTTTGCACATTCATGGGTGTGGGTTTCTCTCCTTGGGCAAGAAGATTTTCCATGATGCGTTTTTTCAATGCTGATTCTTCGCAACCTTGAGCAAAATCTGGCTCGGTTTCTAATAGTTCAGA
Source organism: Nostoc sp. CCY 9925 (assembly GCF_963920935.1). Lineage (NCBI taxonomy): Bacteria > Bacillati > Cyanobacteriota > Cyanophyceae > Nostocales > Nostocaceae > Nostoc > Nostoc sp. CCY 9925. The sequence continues at coordinate 17,210 of NZ_CAWUDO010000048.1, forward strand.
GCGACCAAGAAGAATAAATTTGCAGGGTTGTTGCTGGGCTAATTTGATAGTACACTCAGCCGTAATCCCTTTTGCACCGCCGCTAACGACAAAAACAGATGATGGACTAAGCTGGGCTGTTTGGGTCATAAATCCTCTGATTTTAATTCGTAATTCGTAATTGGAAGATGCTTTAGAAAGCTGGTTAAAAGTTGTTTTTTATCCATCTGCGGTTATTTAAAAAACGAACCGCAGAGGCGTAGAGAGGAGAGATGGAGGGATTAGCCGCCTACTTTTGGATTGGCGATTAAGGTGACTCGTCCTTGTGAGCCGTAGGCAACTTCACCGATATAAAGATTGGGGTCGTGAAGTTCGGCGATAATGTGGTTTACTGACTGTTGAGCGTCAATTCTGGGGCTGAGGTCGATCGCTCGTGTAAACACCTTTGGCCATTCCCATCTGAGAGTTTTGGTTAGTCCAAATAAACCAGCAGCGATCGCTCCGAAGTTGACTTTGTAATCTAAACCGAAGGCACCATCGAGATGAGCGACCGTGCAGAAACAACTACGTCCATGTTGTGCGGCTGTGGTGAGAGCAGGTTTGAGGTGTTTCGCCATCAAAAATACGTGCTTGACGATCGCCTTTTCCTGTTCGATATAGGGAATTGTTCCAGTGTTACTTGCGACGAAAATAGGATGTAGATGGATGAAAGCCCCAACCTTACCGCAGTGAGTGGCGATCGCTTGTAGTTGTTGTTGCAGATGTTCTTCGCTCAAGTTTGCCAAGGTGACGCGGGTTACTCCTGCGGGTAAGGGTGATTGTTGGGGAATCAGCGATTGGGGAAAACTGATAACTACTACTTTCGAGCCTTCGGCGATTAGGGATTCAGTTAATTTGGAAGTAGTGAGGGAACCATCATCAGTAATTAAAGTGATGTGTCCCTCTGGTAACGTGAAATCCAAGTAATCTGGCTTTGGTAGAGTTCTGAGTTTGGCGGGATAGCGCTGGATACTATGCTCTAATTCCGGTGGCTGCTGGACAAACTCAGACTCATACTTTTTTTTTTCACCTCCAGCTAGCTGCTGTAGGTAATCAACTATTTGACCGATGGTGCGGAGTTCTCCCAGATCCTCGATATTCGGTTTGGGTAAGTCGGGGTACATTTCCTGCATCGCCCCTAAGATTTCTACCCTTTTGATGGAATCAATCCCCAAGTCGGCTTCCATGTCCATTTCTAGTTCCAGCATCTCTACCGGGTAGCCGGTTTTATCGCTGGTGATGGCTAGTAGGGTTTGGGCTAAGTCTGGAAATTCATTAGTTGTTGCTGCGGGTTCTGCTTCTGGTTGTGGAGTGAATGCAACAACTACGCTGACTTCAGGTGTAACTTCTGCTGGAGTCTCTACTACTTGTTGTACTTCCGGTGCTGGAGTTTCTACTGGTTGTTGTACTTCGTGAATTGCAACTTCTACAGAAACACTTTTAGCAGCAAAGGATTGCAGATATTCTACAACTTGACCGATGGTGCGTTTTTCTGCGAGTTCTTCTAAATTGGGCTTGGGTAAGTTAGGATACATTTCCTGTAACGCCCCCAAGATTTCCACCCGTTTGATGGAATCAATCCCCAAGTCTGCTTCCATGTCCATATCCATTTCCAGCATTTCGACTGGGTAGCCGGTCTTATCGCTGGTGATGGCTAGGAGGTTTTTATCCAAGTCAACAATATCAATGGTTGCATTGGGGACTGGGGATTGGGGACTGGGAATTAGGGACTGGGTAGAGACGCGATTCATCGCGTCTGTGGGGAGTACGGGAGTTTCGACTACAGGCTGTACTATTTGAGGGAGTACAGGGGTTTCGACTATAGGCTGTACTATTTGGGGAAGTACAGGAGCTACAGGCTCTACTACCTTGGGAGCAGGGAGGGGTGCTTGGGTATGTATTAAGCCGTTGCCGTTTTTCGCTACTGGCTCAGTTACAGGTGAGGGTAAAGCTTCTACTATTTTGGTAGTAGGAGGTACTAGTGCCTCTTCGGTGACAGTTGTTTGTGTGGTGAAGGGGATGAAATTATGTCCTGCACCGTTGCTGAGTTTCTCAGTGAGTTGAGTCACTCCATCTTCTGAGATGATTTGAGAATACTCTTGCTGTATGAGTTGGAAAAAGTTTTTTGTATATTCCAGTTGCTCTTGGAGATATTGCTCGTGGATGCGTAGGGTTTCACCTTGTTGGGAGTGAAACTGCATCATGCTGCGTTCCAAGCTTTCCATGACAACTTGCTTCAGCTTGGTGGCTTCGGCTGTGGATTTACTTTCACTCAAGAGCAAATTTTGTTGCTGCATCAGTTGGAAGAACGCTTTGGCGTATTCCATTTGATGGTTGAGGTAAGCTCCGTGAACTTGTAAATTCTCAGATTGGTTTTGCTGGAACTGTGTCAGGAGGTATTCTAAACTTTCTAAAAGGTTTTGGTAATTTGTAAGTTTTTCGGGTGTTGGTTGCATCTTAGATTCCTGGGCTGGTTGACTTAAGAGGGTCACAGGACTCATTTGCTGCTCAGGTTGGGTAGCGATATGAGAAGTCACACCGTTCATTGATGGGGTAGCGATAGGGGGTGTTTTTTTATGTCCGTTAGTCTCTGTGGTTGGCAGAGTTCGAGCCACATCTAGGCTGGTAAATAAAGGAGCCGCTGTTTCAGAAGATTCGGGGATGGGCTGATTTGGTTTAGCTGAATTCTCAGATGAAACCGCAGGTAATGTAACTTTGTGTCCGTTTTGCAAAGCTTGGGCGAAGGCGTTTTTCGTTTTTTCGGATCTGTAGTTGATGCCGTTTAAACGTACATTTAAAGCCTTTTTCTGTTCAATTGCAGGTATGGTTTGGGGAACTTGGTAGGGGTCGAGGTTACTCAAAGCCATACCGATTACCCGCAACTGTACAACTGCTTCCCGCAAGGAGCGATCGCTATTTTTCTGAGTACTAGGGTTCAAAGCTACGGTAAGATGAGGGCGATCGCCAAGAATTTCTTTTACCAAGTTGGTGAGAATTCTTCTCGGCCCAAATTCCACGAAGCAAGTACCACCGGCTGCATAGATATTCTCAATTTCCTGCTTAAACAGCACAGAATTGGAAAGGTGCGTTTCGAGAATTTTTTGAATCGCTTGTGGTTCTTTGGGATACTGTTTGCTGGTAACGTTGCTGTAAACGGGGATTTTGGGACTTTGGAATTTAACAGACTTGGTAGCGATCGCAAAGGATTTCTGAGCAAAGGCAATCAGCGGTGTGTGGAATGCTGCCGATACGGGCAACAATACAGCCGTATATCCTTTGTCTTGTAAAGCTTGACGGACTTTGGCGATTTCTGCGGTGGGCCCAGCCAAGACATATTGATTTGGCGAATTTTGATTGGCGATCGCAACTTGAGGAAAATGTCTCAGCACTGCTTCGACTTTGCTGATGTCTTCTTTGACAGCCAGCATACTACCTGCATCGTGGTCTGGATCTTCGGGTGCCGCCATTGCTTGACCCCTAGCTTTCACCAAGAACAAGTAATCTTCGGTAGTCAAAACTCCCGCAGCCCACAATGCTGTGATTTCTCCAAAGCTGTGACCAGCAACAAAATCTGACCTAAATCCAGCTTGTTGCAGTATGGTGTACATCCCTGCACTCAACACCCCGATGGCTGGTTGAGCGTATTCTGTGCGTTGCAAGGCAGCAATTTGGACATTTTTTTCTGCCTCTTCAAACACAGGATGGGGAAAAACGATTTCCGATAGCGGCTGCAAGTTATCTTTGAGCAACAAGCTATCCATATAACCATGTAGACGCTGCATCATGGGGAAATTCATCGCTAATTCCCGTCCCATTTCCAAGTACTGGGAACCTTGGCCGGAGAATAAGGCGACAACTTTTCCACCCAATTCCATACCAGAGGCACGGTAATAAATCCCTTGGGGATGTTCCCAAGATGCTGCTGACCCTTTGTTTTTCAGCAAATCAATGCTAACTTGCAGTAATTTGCAAGCTTCTTCGAGGTTCTGTGCCACAAATCCAAATCTGGCAGCAGAAACGGGAATTTCTAGAGATTTGCACTCATTGACTAATTTTGCGTAATGTGTTGCTGCTTCTGGCGATACTCCTGCGGAGTCACTTCGTGAACGCAATTTAGCTAAAAGGTCTTCAGATTTAGCCAGCAATTGGGACGGTGTAGCTGCAAACACCAGCACTTCATGAGCACCACTGTGTAAGCGGTAGGCGTGGTTTTGGTCGGCTTGATATTCTTCTAAGACGACGTGATAGTTGGTGCCACCAAAACCGAAGGAACTCACACCTGCGCGTCTCGGTGCTTCGCCTTCAGCACGAATCCAAGGTCTGGTTTCGGTATTCAAATAAAAGGCGGAATTTTTAATATTAAGTTTGGGGTTCGGCTCAGTAATATTAATTGTCGGCGGTAATACTTTGTGATGTAGCGCCAAAGCGGTTTTAATCAAACTCGCCGCACCCGCAGCCGCTTTGGTGTGTCCGATTTGGGATTTCACGCTACCCAAAGCGATATGCTGCTTTTTCGAGTCATGCAAAGCAAAGAAGTCGTGTAAAGAACCGAATTCTGTCGGATCTCCAGCCATTGTGCCCGTACCATGTGCTTCCATTAACCCAACAGTGGCGGGAGAAAACCCTGCATCTTCATAAGCGCGTTCTAGGGCTTTGACTTGGCCTTCCTTACGGGGAGCATAAATACTCTTGTAGCGTCCATCGCTGGAGGTACCAATACCTTTAATAACTGCATAGATTTTATCGCCGTCCCGTTCTGCGTCTTCCAGGCGTTTGAGGACAATCATGCAGATACCTTCACCCAGCATCATCCCGTCAGATTTAGCATCGAAAGGTTTGACATTCTCGCTGGGAGAAACGGCTGGTGTTTTGCTGAAGGAGATGTAAGCCATGATGGTGTTGTCGGTGTCAACGCCACCAGTCAGCATCATGTCAGAACGATACTCGACTAGTTCGCTAATTGCCATTTTTAAAGCACCGAAGGAACTAGCACAAGCGGCATCAACTACACAGTTCATCCCGCCAAAGTTGAGACGATTGGCAATTCTCCCCGCGACTACGTTAGCCAGCATTCCAGGGAAGGCGTTTTCGTCCCATTTCACATAGGCGCTTTTGATTTTCTCAACGATTTTTTGTGTATCTTCGTCAGATAAACCACTACTTTTGAGCGCTTTTTCCCAAATCGGATATTCTAACCTGGCAGAAAGTGGCATTCCTAACTGCTTGGCCATGGCTACGCCTAAAATTACGCCAACCATTTCGCGATTGAATTCGCGTTGGTCGCCATAGCCAGCATCTTCCATCGCTTCTTTTGCAACTACTAAACTTAATAGTTGCGATACATCTGTAACTTCTAAAATGCTGGGTGGAATGCCAAATTCCATCGGGTTAAAATCCACCTCTGGAATAAATCCACCTTTTTTACAGTAAGTTTTATCTTCAAGTGTTCTGGGATTTGGATCGTAATAATCTTCGACGCTCCAGTGGGTGGAAGGAACATCAGTGATGCAGTCAATTTTGTTTACTATATTTTGCCAATATTCCCGTAAATTTCTGGCTTGAGGTAATAGAGAAGCCATGCCAACAATGGCGATAGGATTGTGTTGTAATTGTCTGTTAAGTTTGTTGATTGACACTGGTTTTTCTGAACTCATCTTTTTTTCCTCTATAGACCTAATCACAGCCTTTTCACAATTGTTAATCAGGCTCTCTAACTCTGCTAAGGCAGTATCAATTGAATGAGCAGACATAGGGCATAGTGAGTACTGTGGATTGCGTAGATACAGTAATTTCTGTTGCCTACTAATTAATGAAAATCTCTTGTCTTGTGAGCAATTAGCTCTTTATCTCAAGTTCGGATAATTACTTATTATTAAAATCTCTCCGCGTCCCCGCGTCTCCGTCTCCCCGCGTCAGTCCTAATAATAAGTCTTCAACCAAACATCATGTTATCTGCGCTAATTGCTGTTCTCCCAATCAACACCACACGACATACTGCCCTAATAAAGCCTTAGGTTTACAGGCATTTTTGGCACACAGCGATCGTGTAAAAATGTTATGCAATGCTTGATTCTTGAAATGTGGCGATCGAACAATTTTGGATTTTAGATTTGCAATTTTAGATTGCTTACACTCGCAAACAGCCAAAAGTCGGACATAAAACCAAAAAATAATCCAAAATCCAAAATCCTAGTGATGGTTAATATTTTGAACAATGGTATCCTGCTGAACAGTAGAAATTGAAGAGTAGCTAAGAGAACAGAAACGTTTTTTTCGCCCGCAATAGTTTGATTATCAAGTCTAACCGCAGCAACGTAGCTGGTATTAATGACAACGTTCTGTTTCTTGATAAATGTCATAGCCAGTTTCAACGTCCAGGATAATACATTTTATGGTATTCGACCCAGAAAAGTTGACAATTTCGTTACAGAAAACATCACCTTTAATCGGAATTTATGCAATGTGAAAAAGTAATTAAACCTTCATTAGGTGATGACCAAGCAGTTAGATTTAGTTATTTCTACCTTCAAAATCTTAATTAAATAACTAATTGACCTCACACTTTTTAAGCATTGAATTAATAAAAACAATAACATGCTTTATATAAACTAAATGATTACTTTAAACTTTTTTTATAAAGAACTAGCTTATTGTTGCTATCTATTTAGTCTCAAATTTAGTGTTTTAGTATAATTTGCAACTTCAAAAATGTCTAAATAACAGAATTATCTCAGTTTTAAATGGAAATTGTCTCTATAAATCACAGTATCAATTTTTTGGTTATTAAGTAAAAATTCCATGGATACATTTAGACACAAGAGAGCTATAAGTATTTTTTTCAGGGAAATATCATAATTCAACTAATCTTTTTGATGATTTACTAATATAAATATAAACAAAAAGAAAAATGGTTATCTATAAAGCAATTGTTAATTTTGAATATGTTGCATAGTAAACATAATCCAAGAAGCTTGCGTTGGCGTAGCCCGTCGTAGACATCGCCATTAGGATGTTGTTAGTAAAAAGCATAATAATGTCTTAGATTACACAACATTGCCAATAATATTTTGTTAGTATTTTTGTAGAGTAAGTACTATTTAGTGATGCTGAAAAGCTTGATTTAAAAACTTCTGGTAGTGTATACCTACGATAGTTGGAACTTACTGTGAGAAATATTATGATCAAAAAACCAGGATTTATGCCAAGCTCAATGGTTGACAAATTAAAATTTTTTAGTCATACTTCAGAACAAGCTTATTCAAGTTTTTTGATTTGATTTTTCGGCGCTTCATTATTCTTGAGAGTTAAGTTGTCTGGCTAGCGATATTGTATTTTACGCTACTGGATTCGAGAACAAATGACGATATAACTAAAGAAGCTTTCAAGTAACACTACCATAAGAATTCAGCAGTTAGAATTTCGAGAAAACTCTGAGCGGCCTTTTCCGCCCTTGGTGCAACCCGCCGCAGGTATCAGAAGTTCAGAATAGTTAAAGAATCAGGAAAACATTTGATTAATCGATATACCAATTATACTCAACTCCTTCTGAATTCTAAATTCTGAATTCTTCTTGTTGAATTCTTCTTCCTAAAACAATTCATATAAAACCACTTAGGCCTATCCGCCTGCTGAGGGTAAAAGCATCAAGGAGAGGAAAAGCCCTCTTAGTTAATTAGCAGATGAGTCTATTGTTATCGACTAAATATAGCCATTTCAGCTATCCCCTAGTAAGAATTGGAATGAAAATATGGCAGTAAATAAAGAAAGCCGATTATTTACAAAATCCGTCGTGCGATCGCGAGTAATTTTAGCAGCTTCTCTCACGTTAGCGGCCGGATTAATCGGTTTATATAGTTTGGCAGCATTTTGGCCTAAATCTAAAGTTGAGACACAACCAGCGAATCCTCCAAAAGCTACCACCCCGACAAAAATTGCTGTCACAGCCTTAGGACGTTTGCAGCCAGACGGTGAAGTTACTTCTTTGAATGCTCCCAATGCAAATAACGGTGTGCGAGTCGAAAAACTGTTAATTAAAGAAGGAGATGCAGTTAAAACTGGGCAATTATTAGCGTATCTAGAAAATTATGGTCGCGCTAAAACAGCTTTACAACAGGCTGTAGACCAACTGCAAGTTGCTAAAGCTAAACTAACGCAGGTGAAATCTGGGGCGAAAACTGGAGATATTGATGCTCAAAAAGCAGCGATCGCGCGTTTAGAGTCACAATATAAAGGAGACATTGCTACCCAAGAAGCGACAATCGCCCGCGTCCAGGCAGAGGTAGACAATGCTCAAGCCGAAAACGATCGCTATCAGCAATTATATAAACAAGGTGCGATCGCAGCTTCTGTAGCAGACACCAAAGCTTTACAACTCAAAACTACACAACAGCAACTCACAGAAGCCCAAGCCGGCAAACAACGTACCCAAGACACATACCAAGAACAACTCAAACAAGCACAAGCGCAACTCAAGAGTATTAGCGAAGTGCGTAGCGTAGATGTTCAAGTCGCGCAAACTGAAGTCAACAGTGCAACGACTTCCGTTCAACAAGCAAAAGCAGACTTGGATTTGAGTTACATTAAATCTCCCATCAATGGCAAAATCTTGAAAATTCATGCCAAAACCGGAGAAGTAATCAGCACCAGCACAGGATTTGCTGAGATAGGTAAAACATCGCAAATGTATGTGATTGCAGAGGTGTATCAAACCGACGTTCAAAAAGTGCGTGTCGGACAAAAAGCGACCATCACCAGCCCTGCATTTACTGGAACATTAAAAGGAACCGTCAAAGAAATTGGTTGGCAAGTTGACAAACAAAGCATCTTCAGTCTCAACCCAGGTTCAGACACAGACCGCAGAATAATTGAAGTAAAAGTCTCCATCGATAACCCCGCAGAGAGCGAAAGAGTTGCGCGGTTAACCAACTTACAAGTAGATGTTGCCATACAAATTTAGTTTAGGACATTGGGCATTGGGCATTGGCCATTTATTTATTAATGACTAATGACCAATGGCTAATAACCAATGACTAATGACTAATGACTAATAAAAAATAAATCTATGAATTTTAAAATTCCTTTAGCATGGCTACAGCTAGCCCAGCAAAAAGTTCGTCTAATAATAGCTGTAGCCGGGATTGCTTTTATTGTGCTACTGATGTTTGTGCAACTTGGTTTTCAAGATGCTCTTTATTCTAGTGCAACCGCAGTCCATCAAAATCTCAAAGGAGATTTATTTTTAGTGAGTTCCCAATATAAGTCTTTGACCTCAAATCAAAGCTTTTCCCGGACTCGTTTGTATCAAGCTTTGGGGTTTAATGGCGTAGAGTCAGTTAGCCCAATGTATTTGCAATTTGCCAAACTGAAAAATCCGGTAACTGGTGAGAAATATTCAATATATGTTATTGGTTTTGACCCAGGCAGACCCGTGATGAACATCGCAGAAATTGAGCAAAATTTAGATAAACTCAAAATTCCCGATGTCATGCTTTTTGACCGGAGTTCTCGCACAGAGTTTGGCCCAATCGCAGAAAAATTTGATGCCGGAGATACAGAGCAGACAATTGAAATATTTCCCTATAATTCGTTAATTGGCTATAAAGTCAGGATTGGTGGCTTATTCAGTTTAGGGCCTTCCTTTGGGGTAGATGGCAACTTAGTTGTCAGTGATTCAACTTTCTTGAGGATAAACCCTAATACTCGTCCAGCAGATATGATAGATGTCGGTTTGATTACCCTCAAACCTGGTGCTGATGCCCAAACAGTGCTCAAAGATTTGCAGGTAAGCTTACCAAATGATGTGCAGGTTTTTACACGCCAAGGCTTTATTGATTTTGAGAAGAAATATTGGTCTGTCAGAACGCCTATTGGTTTTATACTTAACCTGATGTTGACAATGGCTTCTGTTGTGGGTGTAGTGATTGTCTATCAAATTCTCTACAGCAACATTGCTACACAGTTTGTTGCTTATGCGACATTAAAAGCCATAGGTTATGCCAATACATATCTGTTGAATGTAGTATTTCAACAAGCTTTAATATTGGCAATTTTAGGTTATATTCCAGGCTTTTTGACTTCTATATTGTTATACGATTTTGCAATGGAAGCAACTAAATTGCCAATAGTTATGACCACTAACAATGCATTATTGGTCTTAACATCAGCAGTTTTAATGTGTATAACTTCCGGAGGACTTGCTATCAATAAACTCCGTTCCGCAGATCCAGGAGATATTTTCTAAACAGTCATTCTCTTTCACTCCCTTTCTCTCTTGCGCCTCTGTCTTGAAAAGTGACGCTCCTACGTCGCTAACAGATTGCCAAAAGCCGACGCTCCGACGCCAGTTGCTTTCCGACGCAAGGCGACACGAACGCACTGGCTCGACTTTTCGCTGTGCCTTTGCGTGAGATAAAACCAAAACTTGAATCCCAAATCGGTATAATTTTTCCTCTATGAACCTCAAAAACCAAACTCTCCTGATTACCGGAATTAATGAATTTGTCGGGTTGCGTGCAGCCGAATTAGCCACAGCACAGGGAATAAAAGTCCGTGGATTACAAACTTCTAAAGAACAGAATCAAAAAGCGCAAAATTTAGGCATTGAAGTGATAACTGGTAGTATCACAGATCCTACTATTGCCCAAAAAGCTTGTCAGGGAATAGACATCGTTTTCCATACAGAGCAAATTGCCCAAGAAGCCGGTCAAATTAATCATTTTCGTGATATCAATGTTAAAGGTGCTGTTAACATTGCTAAAGCTGCTAAGCAAGCAGGTGTTAAAACTTTTGTGCATCTCTCCAGTGTAATGGTCTATGGTTTCAACTATCCTGATAGCGTTACAGAAACCGGGCAACTTTCTGGCGAAAATAATCCCTATTGTCAAACAAAAATAGAAGCAGAAACAGCACTTTTAGAATTAAATAATTCGCCAGATTTTGGTATTATTATCATTCGAGCAGGTGATATTTACGGCCCTGGAAGTATTCCTTGGATAGTCAAACCAATTTTGATGATGCGCCAAAAATTATTCGCTTATGCCAATGATGGTAAAGGAGTAATCAATCATGTGTATATAGACAATCTGATTGATGGCATCTTTCTGGCGATAGAAAAACAGGCTTACGGAGAAATATTTAATATCACCGACGGACAACAAACTTCTTGGAAAGAGTATTTCATGCGTTTAGCAGCAATGGAAGGTTTACCAGCACCTCTTTCATTACCAAAAGATGAAATGAAATTGTTTCTCAAACTACGCGCTCAAGGACAAAAACTTTTCCGGAAAAAAGCCGATATTTTACCGGAATCTGTAGATTTTATGAGTCGTCCTTATGCATGTTCTATTGCTAAAGCTCAAAGTCTGTTAAATTATAAACCAATAATTGACCTAGAAGAAGGTATGCAGCTTACACATGAATGGCTGCAAAAAACGGAGATTGAAAATTTGGTGAAATAGTAGGAGTAGGGATTACAGACGCGATTAATCGCGTCTGTACAAGATTTAGTAAGAATTAGAAAATCAATTAATTACCCTGAAGTTATTTAGCTTGGGTATCAAATTATTCTGACTCCTGACTCCTGAATTCTCTAGTTGCATTTGACTAACAATTAGCTACGATTACGCCTAAAATAATCTACAGATTGTCTGAATACTTGTTTTATATGAGTAGCAATCAGCCACGATTGAGTATTGGATTACCTGTATACAATGGTGAAAAATTTCTTCAACAAGCCGTAGATTCACTCTTGGCTCAAACCTTTGAAGATTTTGAACTAATTATTTCAGATAATGCATCTACAGATAAAACTGAGGAAATTTGTAGAGCATACGCCAAGCAAGACCAACGTATTCGTTACTACCGGAATGAGCATAACATTGGTTGCGCTCATAACTTTAATCGTACTTTTGAATTGTCTTCGGGTGAGTATTTTAAATGGGCAGCCTATGACGATCTACACGCTCCTGATTTTATCAGTAAATGCGTTGAAGTACTTGATGAAGACCCTACCGTCATTCTGTGCCACACCCAGGTATATTTTATTGACGAACAAGGAAAGTTTCTCCAAAATTACGATATCAAACTCAAGACAGATTCTCTAAAACCACACGATCGCTTTCATGAATTACTGACTAAACATCTATGTTATCAATGTTATGGTGTAATTCGCGCTAGTGCTCTGAAAAAAATACCGCCTATGGGTGGTTACGCTTATGGAGATGGTATTTTATTGTCAAGGCTTGGTCTTCTGGGTCGATTTTATGAAATTCCTGAATACTTGTTTTTTGCCAGAAACCATCCGCAACAATCAATGAGTATGTTTTTTCCCAATTATTTGTTGTTGTCAAACAACAATCAAGCATCTTCATTGAGCATATTACCTGATTTTTATGCGTATACAGTGTGGTTTGATTCAGCAAAAGAAGGGAAAGTTTTATTGCCACATTGGAGAATATTATGGGAGTATTTCCTTTCGATATGGTGTAGTCCCCTAAGTTTGTATGAGTGCCTATGTTGCCATATAAGTCTACAACAGAAGTTGAAAGGCACGGAATATCTGTTACTGAAAGATTTGCTAAAAATGTTGCAAATGCTGGCAATTTATTGGCAAAAAATATTATTTTCAGAACAAAAAATCACATTTTGAATTAATTTCTAATAGTAGAATCGAAAAGTAAAAAGAGATTAAGTATTAACAAATCTATTTATTTGCTATTCTCTTTTTACTTTCAAATGTTGATTTTTGAATTTTGGCAATTTTTCTCAGCGTCCAAATTATTTATCACTACAAAATTATGCTGAAACTATCTCAATTACCTCACTTTTTGCTTGCTGGATTATTAAGCATCAGCTTTGTAAAAACAGTGAACGCTGAATCAACAGCAAAACTTAGTGTTGTAGTTAATGGAATTCGTCACCAAAAAGGCGAGATTTGCTTCCGGGTTTTTGGAGGTGAAAAAGGATTTCCCATGAGTAGTACTAGTGAAGTTCAAAGTGGCTGCGCTAAGATTACAGGCACTTCTGTAACAAAAGAATTCTCTGGTTTAAAACCTGGTACTTATGCTATTGCTGTAGTTGACGATCAAAATGGCGATCGCAAACTCAACAAAGACTTTTTTGGCATTCCCACAGAAGGTTTTGGCATTTCTAAAAATCCAACTGTGTCCATACAAACAGGCACGCCGAAGTTTCGTGATGCCAGTTTTGTAGTCAATAATAATACCACAGTTAACATCATTATGAAATACTCGTTGGATTCATAAAAGGGACTGGGGAATAGGAACTGGGGACTGGGGACTAAAGAAGAATCCCCAATCCCCAATCCCCAATCCCCAATCCCCAATTCCCAATGCCCTATTCTCGGAGAATTTAATGGAAGATTTGGCAATATTTCTGTCTAAGTCTTTGATGGGTTGGCTAGTTATTCAGGTGTGTTTAACGCTAATCTTTGTTTGGTATCTGCGCTCATCTCCAAAAACTTTATTAGCAGATGAGCAGTTGCCTAAAACAGCGGTGATTCTTTGCCTACGGGGAGCAGATCCGTTTTTACATAGCTGTTTGCGATCGCTCCTAAATCAGAACTATCCACATTATGATTTAAAGTTAGTTATTGATAGTCAGGAAGATCCTGCTTGGAAAATTGCCAGCGAAACTATCATAGAGCAAGAAGCGACCAATGTTCAAATCAGTCCTTTGAGGATAGTACGCAATAATTGTAGTCTCAAATGTAGTTCTTTAGTGCAAGCTGTCCGTGAGTTGGACGATTCCTATAAAGTGGTTGCTTTAGTAGATGCTGATACTATAGTTCATCGCAATTGGCTGCGAGAATTAGTCAGTCCTCTCGGTGATGCTAATGTAGGCGCAACGACTGGTAACCGTTGGTATGTGCCAACAGGTAGGTATTGGGGATCTTTAGTGCGATATATAGGTAATGTATCCACAGTAGTTCAAATGTTTCTCTTCCAAATTCCTTGGGGTGGAACTTTAGCCATCAAAACAGAAGTGCTTCACCAAACAGAACTTTTAGATAAGTGGGCACAAGCTTTAAGCGAAGATTTGATGATTCATGATGTTCTAAAAATACATGGATTAAAGGTTAAGTTTGTACCTACTTTACTAACAGTTAATCGTGAAGAAATTGATTTAGCAAGCTTACTAGACTCTCTCAAGCGCTTGATACTTTGTTCTCGACTTTATCACCCGCGTTGGTTGGCTATAGTTAGTGAAGCTGTTTCTAGCATTCTGTTTCCGACTACAGTGATTATGTTAATTTTAGAGTCATTGTTAGAGGGAAAATGGGAAGCCGCAGGTCTATTGTTTGTCTGCTATAACGTCTATATTGCAGGATTACTTCTGCTGATGCTCGTCTTGGAGTTAGGCATACAGCAAGTAGTTCGCTTGAATGACCAGCCAAGAAACAAATTATCAGCCCCTACAATTATTAAAATGTTGATTGGGATTCCGCTAACACAATGGGTTTATGGGTTAGCGATGCTATCATCTCTGTGGATTTCAACAGTCACCTGGCGCGGTATCAGCTATCGGGTTCGAGGAGCTTGGAATATCCGCCTAGTGGAATATCGCCCTTATCAATGGTTGGATCAGCCTATTAATAGCAAGGTTTCTCTTTGAAGCGATCGCTATAGCAACCCTCAATCAGCCGTGAAAATCTTTGATCCCTCTCTCTGCGCTCTCTGTGCCTCTGCGGTTAATTTATTTATGCAAATGATTTAGGACTTTTCAGTCTTCTTTCTTTTGCTTTTTAACTTTTTACTTTTGCATTCTTAAACTAGGGCATGAAACTTATCAGACTAAACATTCCCTAGTGCTGAATTTATATTACCTTATTTTTAGTAGACTATATTAACTATAACCCTTGTAACTAATATACATGTTCTTGAATTAAGAACAAAGGGTTATCAAAATATATTAAGGGGAATTTTGATTGGAATTTATCAGTGTTTTGATAATTTCTGACTAAGGAACGGAAATATGATTTTCAGAATCTCCAATTGAGACTGTTTGTAAATGCGTAAATCCTGAATCTAAATTTAATATATCGAGTTCGCTTAATTACTTGTAATTCAAATCTGTCTGTATCATAGCACCAGACGTAATTGCAAGTATTCATCGAAACTCGATCTTAGTGGGGAATTGCTGAGCCGAATAATCAGGATGTTCATGAAACATTGCTGCGTAAGTCCTAAATCCAAAACCAGCATTTTCGTGAAATAATTCCTTTTTCATATGACTAAGCAAAGACTCCGCATTGCGCTATTTACAGGATTGTATGCTCCTTTCTTAACTGGAGTATCTGTAGCAGTACATCAACGAGTTCGTTGGTTACTGCAACAGGGACATGAGGTTTTTTTGATCCATCCACAAATTAACGATCGCTACCCCAAAAATGTTGGCGATCGTCCTATGCAGGGATTAAATGAAATTCAATCTTTTCCCAACTTATCTACTTACGCCTTCCCCACAAAACCATTAATATTCTACAAGTCTCTTCCTCAACCATTGCACTATCGACATTGGAGTGATACCAAGCTGCTGGAGAAGTTTCAGCCCGACATTATAGTGGTTGAAGAAGCACCACAAATGAGAGGTTTATACTCATTTTTCTTGCAAGGTTACGGCCGTGCTGTGGGGACGCAATACGCAAAACGAACAGGTACGCCAATAATATCACTCTTCCATACTGATATTGTTGAGTACATCAAATATTACTTTGGCAATCAATTCTTCAGCTTGATTCGTCCAATCATTCCCATTTTGGTGAAACAGTTTAGCAACTCTTACGATTTCAATTTCTTTTCTTCTAAAGAACAGCTCAATAAATACAAAGATCTCAAATGCCAACGTGCTGAATATCTCCCTTATCAAGGTATAGATTGCGAGAAATTTCACCCAAGAAATATTTGTTATGACCCCATTCCCAACGATGACCGACCAACTTTGTTGTTTGTCGGACGTATCACCGCGGAAAAAAATGTCAACCAACTGATTGATATATATCCGCTGATTGCTGCCAAAATCCCTGATGTCCATCTGGTGATTGTTGGAAGTGGCCCACAGGATAAAGAAATCCGTCAGCGTGCCCAAAAGTTTGCATCCGGTATTACCGTCTGGGGTGAGTCCCACGGTACGGAACTTTTAGGTTGGTTTGCTAGAGCAGATGTTTTTGTTAACCCCTCTATCACCGAAAACTTCTGCACCACAAATAACGAAGCTCTAGCCTCTGGAACCCCTCTGGTTGCTGTTGTTGCACCCTCAACCTCAGAACAGGTATGTCCAGGCCGCAACGGCTTTCTTGCTCAACCTAACAACCCAACAGACTTTGCCCAAAAGGTGATTGCGATTCTAGAAAATCCCGACTTGAAGGCAGATATGACTAGAAACGCTCGCCCCTCGATAATCGATTTCGATTGGTCGGCATGTATGGAAAAATTTGAAGACAAACTCTACCAAATTGTTGAAGGATCGAAGAATCTGGAGGTAAGTACAGGCGCTATAAAACTATAGGGATCGCAAACATATCCTCATGCGATCGCTAGTATTGTGGATACTAGCGATCGCTAATTGTTGCGTGCTAACGCACTTTTTCCAGTCAACATCTTGACATAGGTGAATAACTATGATTATTAATGTAAATTTTCATAAATTTTACGTGAAATTACTGTAATCTTTTTCTGATAACACGTTATCTGCTGTATTATATATAGCGATATTAGGGTTATTGAAGTAATAATTATGGCCCATTCCAGAAATTTATCAGTATCTATCGCAGGAGCAGCTTTAATTGCTTTGGGGACAGGGCCAATAGCCCAAGCAGAACTATTTATAGAATCAGAGTCAGCAGTTGTAAATATTGATACTAAAGAAGTTTTATTTACTATAGATTTTAATAGGGTTCCAGACTTTTTTTCAGTTGATGAGTTTGATAGGCAAGCCGACTCTTTTCAATACTTTATCAACATAGATGGGAAATTTCCTGTTTTTAGTGAAACATCGCCTTTCTATGCCAGCCTTGAGACAATTATTCGAGGAGAAGAAATCAACGTTGGAGGTGATGTGCGGATACGTAATGTCTTCCCAATAGGATCGGAGGAACCAAATTCAGGAGGCTGGGGTAATATTCGGGGTTCAGTACCATACACTCTTGATGGTACTGTCCTCAAATTCTCAGCCCCTCTGCAACTTGTTGGTGATTCAGATGGTTTGTTTAGCTATGCCTTAGAGTTGTACGAGTTTGGTGCTTGGAATGGGATCACAAACGAAAATAAGTCTACTTTTACCAGTGTTCCCGAACCTAATTTTGTATTGGGTGCATTGAGTTGTGGAGTCTTAAGTGTAGGCTTACGGCTAAAGCGTAAACATAAATCAGCCCAAACCTCGATAACTGATTAATCAGCTAAATTAGATACCTAGTACCGCAAGGCGGAAGTCAAAAGTCAAAAGTCAAAAGTGTTATGGAATAAGCCCTTTAGGGATTTTCAATGGTTGCTCTATTTACGCCGCCTTGTACTAGTAACTTAGTTCATTTGCAGCTTAATTACTGTTGACAAAACTAATTTTGCTTCAAACTGGGAGGAATGATTGCCGTTCTTCTTTCAGCAGAGCAATTTCTGATATGGATGAGAGTTGCTGCTGTAAATTTTTCAGTAAACCTAAAGTTAGTTCATAGGTTGTAATTTCTCCCTGTTGGGCAAAATATTCCAGCGCCCTTCGTAAGTCTGCAATTGCGGCTTGTTCGTGACCAAGCTGATGGTAAGCTATACCCCGATTCAGGTAAGCTTGGGCATTAGTTGGCTTAAATTTGAGTGACTCAGTAAAATCCCTAACAGCACAAGAGCGATCGCCACTTCTGGCGCAAGCACAACCCCGATTATAATAAGCTCTGTAATCATTGGGATTGACAGCAATTGCCTTTGAGAAATCGAGCATAGCTGCTGTTAAATCCGATAACCCAAAACGAGCGATTCCTCGTTCGTTGTAGATATCTGCTTTCAATACATTAGATGTTTCGGGAATATTGGTTAGTGCCAGTTGGTAATCTGATATTGCTTGTTGGTGATTACCCAACATAGAACGGGCCACGCCTCGGTTGTAGTAAGATCTAAAATTATTAGGTTTGAGGGCGATGGCTTGATTATAATCTGCGATCGCTGCTTGATAATTCCCTTGTCTGTAGTATGCTAATCCCCGATTGAGGTATGCTTCCACATTGTTGGGTGTAAAATTTAGAGCTTGGTTGCAATCGGCGATCGCATTTTGATAATCTTTTACTTTGAGATAAGCAAGACAGCGATGGTTATAAGCCCAAGTAAAATCATTTCTGAGCTTAATTGCCTCAGTAAAATTTTCAATAGCTTCCCCATAACTGCCATGCTGCATTTTTTCAATTCCTAACTTGAAAAAATCTTTGACTGTAATTTCTGTACTGGCATTGGGTAGCGAGTACCCAGGTGAAGCGATAAAAATACAGACGAGTGCGAAGGCAATACCAAAATTGAGCATGAATCGGTAAAAGCGACTCATAATGATATCTCGCATTGCTAACAGAACCAAAATAGTACGTAATATCAAGTTCGGATCAAAACCTATAATTAGGTCTAATGTACGCAGAGTTTCCAACTATCAGTAATTAAGCGAACTCCATCGGGATATGTTAAAAGTAGTGGTTGATGTATTAAAACCTTTAAATCCTCCTCAATTCTGTTCACAAAGAAGGATTCTCATCAATTCCCCAGTTTAATATAAAGCTTTAAGTGCTTTACCAATTCCAATTTTCTGGTTCCTAGCTGATATCGTCAAAAGACAGTCTGTCAAACTACCGTCTTTTAATGGCAGAGTCGAAAAATATTGAGCCAATGCTTTTTATCTCTATTGCTCAGTCATACTGATTTGGTTAAGTTACGACTTCACCATCTGGCATAATAGTATTGATATTTTAAAACTAGTGGCTGAGGTATCCAAAATTTTAGCTTATTCAGGACTTACGCAAAATTATGAAAAAACGAACCGCCAAGGATGCAAAGAAATAAGAATTTCATAGAGTTTTTGCGTAAGTCCTATTCTTCTCAAAGTCCTCGATTTTAAAGAGGACTTTGAGAAGGTTATTCTCCCTTTTTAAAGAGCAGGCTAGCGGGATTTTGATACAACGGTAGACTTGACAAATATTTTCTAAGGAAGAATATTCCGCAGACGACGCAAACAATTTATTGATGCAGCACAATCACAGCCAAATAAAGCTACTGCTGCATCACTTTCTGCATCTGTAACCCCAAGTAAAGCTTTCTCCAGGTCAGCATCAGTAACATCAATCTCTGCTGCACCCTTCTGCAAATGAGATAATTCTTTAGCACCAGCGCAGAAAAATTGGCCGAGTTTCGGATGTCTGACACAAGCTTTTTGGTCTTCTGCTGATACTGGTGTAGTAGCGGCGTCAGGACGGTCTACTGGTTGCGTATTTACTGGTTCGCCGGCTGTGGTAACTTTACTGGTCATTAGCATTGAAGCCAAAGACATAAACGCTGCGGTTTTGGTAGTCAAATTTATTAACAGTTTCTTCATGCAATTGTCCTACAACTAGGTTGTCAATTCAGGTTAATTTTCTCTAAGGCTTAGTAGGGGAATGATGTTTTCAAAGAACCTGGATACTTGAAGCAATTTACCTGTAATATATACCATGAAATAAATTGTTATCTTAGACTCACAGATTCTGGAAAAACAAGTGACAAAAAATCAAAGTAAAATCTTTGAGTTTTTTACCTTGTATCTTTTACATTTATTTATTTCCCAAACAGGAGGTTTTTTTAGTAGAGAGATAGCAATTGATTATACTTCTATTTTCCGAGTTTGCAACTAGGATGCGATCCCTGTATACCTTCTAGGTTAGTAAAATCCGTCATGCGGCGAGACTCGATTTTTTACAACCTTTTTCAACAATCCGCTAGCTTTGCTATTTAGACTCTTGACATGTTGATGAAAAATGGCGATCGCTGCATTTTTATCTCAAGCGATCGCTCTACATCTGTACAATTGATCTCAGCTGGTTTTAGCAGCCTGCCATCCGTGTAAAATCGGCATGGTAAACAATCCCCACGCCAAACCCGTAATCAACCCAAAAGGCGTAACCAGATAATTATTAAAACTCCACAAACCGAAAACCTCTGCTGCTAATTCCAACGGATAAGCCATCATTAGCACACTAGCTAATGCTACACCACTCCAGCCATACTGACTTAACCAGTAAAAACCTTTACCACCTGTAACCCCATACAACAGACGAGTAATCAGTAAACCTGTAACAGTGCCGTAGCAGCGCATACACACAGCCATAATATACGGCGATGCCAAATCTAAGCCCAAAGTTGGTTGGGGACATACATGATTACCCATAAAGTAAATGATATTGGCGATCGCCCCAAGCAAAGACACCCCAGATGCAGCCAAAAAAGGAGCAGTTACAGGGCCAACAACCATCCCCGCTAGCATAATGTCAGCAATCAAACTGACCCAATTGAGATTTTTGGGAGATTCTAATTGCCTTGCGGAAACGATTCTTTGCATAAAATATCCTTATTTTGTCTTTTTTTATATACTTAACATATTTATAGGAATCCGATATTATTTCTGAAAAAAATCCGTACACTTCTAATCCCCTTCTTCACTATTGCCTGTTCCCTGACTCTACGAGTAATTTCAAAAATCAAATACTAGTCCTATAGCTTCATTTGTACTGTAATTTATTAGGAAATGGGAATAAAGTTGACAACAGTTTTTGTCTGGATAGAGTACACTACTATAGCTCGTAAATTGTTGATTTTGGAGGATATTTAGATGGAGCGATCGCTAAATAAATTTTGCCGCCCACAATCAATTTTCTTGCATATCTTCTGACGCTCCTACTATGAATTTCCGAAAAATCTCTTTAGTTGAGTGATGTACTTGAATCGAATGATAACAACCTAAGATTCCTGTAGGATGTTCAAGAGATAACTCTTCTCTTGTAATGGATACAGCCTCTGCACGCTGCATTTCTATAGCCTTAACTAAGCTTTGATAATCTGGATTCCGAAGTGCAAGCTTATCTTTTTTAATGCACAAAGCTGAACTTCTAAAAAGATATTCTAGATTAAACAAACTAGAAGTTGCATGAGTATCGTAATCATAACCTCCCCAGCGTTGAGCATCTATACCAAAACGCAGACAAAAATTAGCAGCTATTAATTTGCCAACTTCTGCATTTGGGAGTGTCCGAATTGCTAATTCAAATTCTACGCTATCCGCTCTCCATTCTTCAATCCCAGCAAACCAATATGTAGATAATAAGTTATCTTGTATTTTACGTTTAATACCTAAACCTGTTGCATGACCAGCATCATGATATTGATATTCAATGTGTTGACGCTGTAAACCTATAGTTTCATCTGCTAGAGAATCTAACAAGAGATTAGCTGTGTCCGGCTCAAATATACGGGGAATATTTCTACGGACAACTTGATGAAATCGTTGTCGATGACGTGCCATGTTGTTAATAACTGGCCCTTCCAAACTACCAGGAATCATCCATGATTCCGGTAAAATAAAAGCTTCGCTATTTTCACCATAAAAGCGGTTACAAGCAAAAACACATGTAATGGGAATAATCTCTGTAATTGGTTGTAATAATTTTCCAAAAATATTTAATGCTTGCTCCTCTATATCTTTAAGTGGTACACAGTCTATAGACATCACCTTACCCAAAATAGCGCTCAGCTTAATAACTTCGCATTTATCAGAAGAAAGTTGATGGGGAGCAATTAAAAGAAAGTAGCCATCTGTCCCAATAAACTCTTTCTTAATAAAACCTTCAGACAAAACAGACCAATCTTCATTTTTTAAAGCATATTTGGTTGCTTGAATCCAAGATTGAGGAAACTGTCTTCCTTCACTAAGGCGATCGAGTAATAGTATGGCATCATTCAATTTTTTATGCTCTATGCTCCAAATAATTTGATAAGCTATATTAAGTTCTTCATCACTACTAATTTTAGGCTCAGTAAGTATTAATTTACGCATGACATTTCTCCTAGTTGTATTTGTTAATAATTTACTTAAGCTTAGTATTTTTAGTTATTTAAGCTGCCACAGGTTATCAGTTTGAATTCAATCAACTCTTAAACTTGCATTGATAACCTGTTAAACTAGCTAAATACTACTCAATTATCTAGACACTAAACTTGGGACTAATTTGGCAGTGCTAATTTCATTCAACTGTTCTAGTAAAAACTCAATTTCCTCAGACGTGTTGTAGTGAACCAGGCCAATACGTAATAGGCCTCCACTTGTCTCAATACCTAAGCGTTCAGTTAAGTTAATGGCATAATGATTGCCATCCCAAGTGGAAATACCACGCTCACATAATATTTGGGCTAATTCACCCGGAGTATAACCTGCTAAACGAATTCCAATTGTTGGGGTACGCCAATCAAAATTTTCTAAATCACGGATACCATAAAAGGTTAAATTAGGAATTTTGAGTAATCCAGCGACCAGTTGCTCAGCAAGCTCTCTTTCGTAACTACAGATTGCTCTCATTGCTGTTAGTATCTGTTTGCGATAGCCTAAAGCATTTGGAGCAATCCGACGACCAAGTTCAGCAATATAATTAACAGCTGCTATTGTGCCAGCCATTGCTTCATGATTTTGTGTACCAGTTTCCCAACAATCAGGAATATTGTCTGAAGCCGGTCGAACTTTATAAGGACGAAAACGACCAAGATGTTCGCGTTTTCCGTAAAGAACACCTATGTGTGGCCCGAAAAACTTGTATGGTGAACAAGCCAAGAAATCGCAGTTAATCGTCTGCACATCAATAGGGCCATGAGGAGCATAATGCACAGCATCAACAAACACTAATGCACCAAAATTATGGGCTACTCGCGCTATTTCAGCTACATCATTTATAGTTCCTACAGCATTAGAAGCATAGCCTACTGCAACTAGTCGAGTATTTTCATTAATTTGTTCTATCAGGCTAGTCATATCGAGTGTGCAATCTTCGATATTGATATCTACAACACGTACAACAACACCACGTTCTTCTAAGGCCAACCAAGGTGCAAAATTAGCATCATGATCTAGTTTAGTGACAATAATTTCATCTCCTGAATTTAACTGACGACCAATCGCCCGACTGAGGGCAAATGTTAGGGAAGTCATATTAGAACCAAATACAATCTCATCTTTATCACATCCCAAAAACTGAGCCATTGCAGTGCGAGCTGCAATTATTGTTTCATCAGTTTGCATACTTCTACCAAAGGCACCGTGAGTATTAGCATTTGCATATATCAAATAATTGGTAATCGCATCAAGAACCTGTTGAGGTATCTGTGTTCCACCAGGGCCGTCAAAGAAAATATTTGCTTGTCCTTTGGTTTGTTGTGCAAGTGCTGGAAATTGGGCACGTGCCCAAGTAATATCGAAAGATTGCATAGATATCACACTATTTATGATTGTTGAATTTACAAGGCTTTATGCTTGATTAATAGCTTGTATATACTTATCACCATTAATTAGAGATTTATGCAAACTCACTAATAGTTTTAGTATTTTTTTTAAATGGATATTAACAATTTTATTTTTAATAATTGACGAAAAAATCTGTTTTTCACATATCTGTAGAAAATATGTGAAAAACAGATTTTTTATGTTAACTAAATTTTTTAAACTCTACTTTGAAGTAGATATAGCAGAAGGCAGAAGGCAGAAGGCAGGAGGCAGGAGGTAAAAGTATTACTATTCCTAGCTTCCATGCTTTTAAAATGTCCTAACCTGTGTGACTACGGCTATACATCACTTTATACGCACAGGTAACGGAAAATCGTAGACGCGAAGCAGCTTCCCGAAGGATACCACAGAGAAGCCAGTGCGCCCTTGCGGTTCCCCGACTTGTTCGCTCTTAGCGTTCCCGCAGGGTAGCAACTGGCGCGACGCAGCGAAAAGTCGAGCCAGTGCGTTCCTGTCGCCTTGCGTCGGAGCGCCGATTTCCGGCGCTCTGTTAGCGCAGCGTTAGCGACGTAGGAGCGTCACTTTTCAAGACAGAGGGCACGGAGAGAAGTCGGAGCGGCGGCTTCCGCCGCTCTGAACTTCGGTAGAAATAAGAGTTTCAGAGAGTTTTTGCGTAAGTTTTAGCCTAGCTACTTACCTCAATAATATCAAGATGTTCAGATGTAGGCCCTGATAATACTTGCCCTGTGGCAATATCAAATTTAGAAAAGTGTAAAGGACAAATAATAGTACCACCATTTTCATTAATAGAACCGCAATACATTCTCCCTTCTCTATGAGGACATTTTTTGGGAAGTAGATATTTTTTATCTTTGAGGTTAATAGCAAAATATTCAGAATAATTATCTACATCAGCAGAAATAAATTCTGAAGCTGGGATCAAATTTTTATTCTTACTTTCTATAGTTTCTACAACTGCTCTTTTTGCTTTTTTAAGAGCCGCATCAAAAGCTTGTGCAATAATTAAACTTGCTATCTGAATACCTGTCCATACTTTTGTATAGTCAATACCAACAGCAGACTCTACTTCCCATAATGTACGTAACATATCCTTTGCATGAAAATTGTCAATATGGATGTGTTCCGTATAGTATTTACTATTCGTAATATTCAGTCTTTCGCACGCATCCGCAAAGCATTTAAAGGTAAAAGGAATCATACTTTCTAAATATGCTAAAGCTCCTAAAAAATATTCAACACATGGTGCCCTCATTGTTAACCAATAGAATATATTTAAAAATGCATAACTTTCAGGATTGGTAATATCTAAATAATTTTCGATACTAGTAGGCATTCCTAATTCACATAGTAATTTATGGTAGAGATGAGAATGTGAATATTCATAATTTCCACAACCAAATTCATCAATTAATACTCTTAATATAGGCATTTGGGCTGTTAGTGGAAGTCTACCAATTATTGATAAGAAGGATTGAGCTTCAGTTAAGCCATCAATAGCAAACTCTTGGACAATTACCTGAAACTCCTTCAGACTTATCTGTGTTGATATGTAATCATAATCATCTGGAGATGCATTACGTTCTTCCAGGAGAAAATTATTAAATGTTTCTTTAAACTCTGCTCTTGATTTAATGATTTTTATCTTGTTTTCAATAGAATCAAAAATTTCATCTATCCATGAATTTTCAATTTCCAGCATTTTTTTATAAGCATCTGCATCTAAAATGCTGCGGTTATATAGAAATAGTTCTTTACCGTTCTTCATGTTGCATTTCCTTAATATTTAAATAGAAGAGTATTGCTGATATAAGAATGTACTTTGATTTCTGAATTTGCTTAGCAACAGGCAATAGTAAAAAAGTCTCTTGTAATTTTACTTAATTTTTGCAAAAATCAAATATCAATCCTATATATTTCACTAGCTATTATAATTGCTGTAATAATCGCTAGTAAGTTGAATGTCTGGTATTCTTAATTGCAAAGATACTTGGTACAACTTCTCTAATGATTCAGGAAAACTTTTTTCTTCAGAAAGCTGGGGATTATGAATTGGTAAATTACCGCTATTAAGAAGCTTTTTGTTAACTGTATAGACTAATTTTTTGCGATTTTTGGCAAATCCCATTAATAGTTTATCATACATAGATAAAGCTTGTAATTCTGAATCTGTCAGGGCTATTATGATGTCGTTTTCATCATAGGGAAGCCTTTTGATATTCATAATTGTATGTAGCGTATCCATGAAAGGATAGTAAGCATCTTGTAATTCTCGTGGATACAGCCAGATAATATTGTCGCAGCCTCCTACATGTTCTAAGCTCATGCTTATTGTTGTCTGTAAACGCTCAATAAAGTAATTTTTACATACAATTCTAGTTCGTTCATCAATACTATGCATTCCTAAAAACAATGATGAATCAATTAATTCTGTTTGAGAGATATTCATAAACAAGCTCCTTTATTAATTAAAATGTACAAAATTATTTTATTTAATAGATAACAGCGTAAATTATCTATTGAAGCAATACGGTTCAGTTAAGGATAATTGTAGAACTGAAGTGAAACCCAACAAACCCCGCAAATGTTGGGTTTCCTTCCTCAACCCAACCTACGCAAGGTTTTTGGCACTCACTGAACTGTATTGTCTATTGAAGCTGAATTTCATTGGGGCGATCGCTAGTTTATTGAATTTTCATTTTCCATACTTTGATAAAACGCATTGATGATTTTACCTTGGCTTTTAATAGTTCCATTCCACTTATAACATTGACGAAATTGTGAATCTTTCTGTTCGGGATAAGAACGGCTAAAAACTAGAGAAATTTCATCTCCTTGCTTGACTTTTACTGGACTTTTTACAGGTAAATAGCAGTGTTTCCAACTGTCTGATGTGGTATGAGACGCAATATCAGAGCCTGATATATCTAAAGTAACTGAATCAGAAAGGCTAGCACTAAAGCTTCCTTTAAATCCTGTAAAAATACCATCTACTTCTACAATAAAAGTCAGATTAGTTTCATAAACAGCTTTATCATTTCCATCCATTTTGAATTGTTTAGCTACCTGAGGAGTACTCAAATAACTTGTACCTGGAATAATCGCATCGTAATAAGTATCAAACGGACTTTGACTTGCTAGTCTTTGCAAAAGTTTTTCTATACTGTAGTTTGCATTTATTCTTTTGACTTTTTGAGATTGAACTTGCTGATGAGCTTTGAGTGAGCTTATTGGTACTAACTTACTGCACACTTTAGACGGCAACATTATTCCTGATTGTTTGAGAAAACGCTTATATGCATCCGTTAAAATTGGGACAAAATCTTCATTATCTGCGATATTTCCCATAATTTCGGAAATAATCAAATCAACCTGTGTTGGCAGATCTATGTCATAGGACATACCGTGAAAAATATCATATTTTCCGGTAAAACCGTTTTGTGCAAAATTTTCGCTGGCAATGGCAAGTATGTCTTTATTAACATCAATGGCATACAAATGTTTTGCACCTGCTTGTAAAGCCCACAATCCTAAAATTCCTGTTCCAGTACCAAGGTCTAAAACTACCATTCCTGGTTTTACTACTTCTTGGATAGCTTTTTTATAAGCAGCCATTCTGATGCGATCGCCAAGCATTAATTCATGAAAATCTATATCCCATTCTAAGATACTTTCTGAAAAAGGTAACCAGACTTCTTCTGATTGATAATTGCTAAGCAAACTAGTATTTAGTGTCATAGAGAATACTCTTGAAATTTACAAAATATGAGGTGTTTAATCTAAAAAATTAAGTAACCTAATATGCTCAATAAACTAAAGCAATGCTTTCTGTAAACTTATCAGATTTAATTAGAATATTTATGCAAAACCGTAAATTATTTTGGTTATTGCGTCTTCACTAAATAGATGTATAATAATGCTTAAAGCTATTGAACTAAAACTAAATTTTCCTAGCTTAGATTGTCTAGATTAGCGAAATATCAACAATTTCAGGTGCGTTAGCCTACGGCATAACACACCCTACACCTACAAATGAAGAAAAATTCTACAATTACGCCACTTGAATAATTTGGGAAAGGTAAGAATCTCTTTTTAACAAGAATTGATGTAAAAGCTCAGGATAGTTTGGTAACACTGCATCAATAACAGAGGGATGTTTTAGTAAGTTATTTTGCCAAGTCCTAACTTTAGGAGTTTGGGAAAAGAAGCTCCAGTCTTTATATTGATCGAATACCACGAAATATCTGAAAATCGGCCCGTAAACTGCATCAACTAACGAAAACTTATCACCACCAAAAAAAGGGCTTTCCTGTAATTGCCCTTCTAAGGTTTGAAATTTCTGAATTAGTTCCTGGGTTTTAGCTTCAAACAAGCTTTCTTCTTTTGCACTATAAAAACTTCCAATACTGTTAAGAATGCTAGAGCCAAATTCTATCCAAGAACGATATTTTGCTTTT
The DNA here is from genome assembly GCF_963920935.1 of Nostoc sp. CCY 9925. Classification (NCBI taxonomy): domain Bacteria; kingdom Bacillati; phylum Cyanobacteriota; class Cyanophyceae; order Nostocales; family Nostocaceae; genus Nostoc; species Nostoc sp. CCY 9925. The sequence goes on from NZ_CAWUDO010000048.1 coordinate 45,202, forward strand.
GTCAGCGGATTATCAGGATAAAGAGATCCAGGAGTAATTTCATCAAGATAGTCACAAATAACGACTGACTCGAATAATACTTCGTTATCAACTAGCAAAGCCGGAACTTTGCCTAAAGGTGAAATTTCCAAAAACCAAGCTGGTCTGTTTGCAAGGTCGATGTATTCCCTTTCATGAGGAATGTTTTTTTCCAGCATCACAATTACTGCCCGTTGAACGTAGGGACAAAGTTCGTGGCTGATTAACTTTAATTTTGGGATTTGCATTGCTCAAAACTATTGTTGAATAACTCGAACGGAAACAACACCCGGACTTTAAGACTTTCATCTAGTACAAGGCCGCGTAAATAGAGCAACCATTGAAAATCCCTAAAGGGCTTATTCTATAACAAACACTTTTGACTTCCGCCTTGCGGTACTAGGCGCTAAGGCTGAGTTAGCATTTTTTATATAGCTCAGTTCCCAATTATGTATGGGATGATGCTTGAGGTTAAACCCTCGTTGAATACATCAGGTTAATCGTTACTTATTATGCAGTAGTATGTGAAATTTTTTTAGCGATCGCTAAAACTATAGCCGAACAACAGCCACAACGCGACACTGATGCCATTATCGGCGTACAACTGTACACCCTACAGCAGATTCATCTATTGAATATAATTAACAAAATTAGTAATAGCTATATACGCTCTACGTTGATTTACCACACAAGCTTTTAGAAGGCCAAATGTCAACACTCACAAGAATGAATTATTAATCTATCTAGAGAAAGTTTTAAGAAATTGTTAAAAACAACTATGGTATTGTCGGGTAATAAATTGTTTGTTACTCAATAGCGGTACTAGTAACGAAAATGACTAGCTCTCCAAATCAAGGAAATGACCAAGAACCAAGGAATCCTCGTTTAAATCTCCTGCTTTTAAAACGTGCCAGTTTGGTGTTAGGATTTATCTTGCTTGGAGGAATTGCAGCTGGTGTTTGGTGGACTAGAAACTATGTATATAAAGATCTGGCACCTTTAGTCGAGCAAAATCTCGAACAATTACTTGGGCGTCCCATCAAATTAGGCAAAGTTGAACGTTTTTCACTTTCAACTTTGAGATTTTCTTCGCTGTCAATACCCGCAACTTCTACCGATGCAGACGAATTGACAGCAAAAGCTGTAGATGTGGAGTTTTCGCCTTTACAAGTTATTTTAACTAGAAAACTACCATTAAATGTCACATTAGTCCAGCCCAATGTCTACATTGAACAGGATCGAGATGATCGCTGGGTGACGGCACAAGTTAAAAGTGGAGAAGGCGCAGGCCCCATTCAAACGGAGTTACAAACACTCCAGATTGTTGATGGAAATGTAGAGTTATCACCAGCCTCCGCACCAAATAAACCGAAAGGTTCTGTAGTCATAAATCAATTTGGTGGTGTTGCCAAATTTTTACCAAGAAACCAAGGGGTTGGTTATGAAATAAATGGTCAACTCACTAGAGGCGGTGCTGTTAAAATCTCTGGTGAAACACAATTTAAAACCGAACAAACTAATCTTAAAGTTGTAGCGCAAAGTTTACAAGCATCTGATGTCAGTCGTTTAATTGAGTTGCCAATTGTTTTGCAAGCTGGGCAAATAGACGCTGATTTAGGAGTTGCAATTCCATCAAATGTCTCAGAAATAGCTATTACTGGTACAGCTACTCCTAATCAAGTTACTGCTCAAATTGAAAATCTGCCCCAAAAGTTTGCTAATGCCAATGGCAGATTAATATTTCAAGGTCAAAGCATCGCTTTAAATAATTTAACCACAAACTTTGGCAAAGTCCCCATCATCGCAAATGGAGCACTTAATACTCAAACAGGTTTTAATCTCTCGGCCCAGATAAAACCAGTCAGTGCCAGAAATATCTTAGACACGCTGAAAATAAGTTCGCCGGTGGTGGCTATCGGTGAAGTGCAAGCAAATATTAAGTTGCAGGGACCATTCCAGCAGCCTGTTCTCAGCGGTACTGCAAGCAACACCAAGCCGGTTCAAGTTGACCGCGTTCAATTTAAAAGTGTCAACACTGATTTTCGTTTAAGTGTATCGAAAAAGACATCTCAAATTGCCGTCTCGAACCTGAAATTAGTCCCCGCAGCAGGTGGTGAAATTACTGGCAGCGGTCAAGCCACACTCAACGATCGCGTAAAATTTAATATTATAGCTGACGGTGTTTCCGGAGATGTACTGGCACGCAGCTACGGCTTCACTCCCCCAATTAATGTTGGCAATGTCTCAGCAAGGGCAGAAATTACTGGCTCACTGGGTAAACAACCCTTAGCACTTAATGTTTCCAGCGTTCAAGTGCAGCCACCAGCTGGCGGGCAAATCCTGGGAAGCGGTCAAATTCAGCTAGCGCCTCAAGGCAACGTTTTATTTAACATTCAAGCCCAAAATTTACCAGGAGATGTCCTCGCCAACACAAATAATACTTCCTCCCCCATCAAATTTGGTGCAATATCGGCAAATGCCAGAGTTTTCGGTACTCTTGGGAATCTGCGGACAGTGGTGCAACTGCAAGCGCCTACTGCTAGCTATCCTACTACGGGACAAGTTGCGATCGCTCAACAAGGGCAGAATATCCTATTACCAAGTGCTGTTTTTAACGTCGCAGGTGGTAGAATCACAGCCACCGGACGAGTTGTACAACAACGCTGGCAAGCTTTTGTCAACGCCCAAAGATTGCAATTAAATCGTTTTGGGCAGATACCACCGCAGTTCCAGGGAGTTCTCAGCAATGCGACGTTGAATTTATCAGGAAGCACTGCTTCTTTTCAACCCTCAACCATTCAAGCCACAGGACGAGTAAACTTGAATGTGGCGGGAGGTACGCTTAACGTCAGGGATATTAACCTCAATGCCGGTCGTTGGCAAGCAGTTGCTAACGCTTCCCAAATTCAACTGAGTCGTTTCTCACCACAACTGCGGGGACGACTGAGTACTAACGTCAAGTTGACGGGTACAACAAACTCCTTCCAGCTTGCAGATATTCGCGCAGCTGGACAAATTCGGGCTTCACAATTAGCACAGTTAGGGCAACCGCTGACGGCGCAATTTCAGTGGAATGGACAGCAAATTATAGTTGAACGGGCAACCACACCAGGAGTGAGCGCTCGTGGTGCGATCGCTGTACAATTACCCCAATCGGGTACACCTGAAATTGCTGGCATTAATTTAAACGTCCAAGCCCAGAATTTCAACCTCAAAAATACAGGCGCTCTTGTTCCTGGAGATTTAGCACTAGCAGGGTTACTAGATTTTAATGGACAAATTACAGGCACTCCTAACACTCCTCAGGCTACTGGCAATATCCGGCTGCGGAATTTTAATGTCAGTAATTTGGCATTCGACCCAGTTTTAACTGGAAATGTGAATTTTCAAGGCGGACAAGGAGCAAGCTTGCAACTTGCTGGCACGCAAGACAGGATAGCGGTAAACCTGGGTGCAGATTATCGCCCAACCTCATTTTTAGTCAAGCGCGATGAGGCGGTGACCACAGGAAGAACCCAGGGAGATAACTTAATTATCAACGCCCAACAGTTTCCCATAGCGCTGGTTGGCGGTTTTTTACCTGATAACAGATTGAAGCCTCTAGCAGGGCAATTATCGGGAAATTTAGTCGTTAATCTTAATAATTATGCAGTGAGTGGAGACGTAGCGATCGCCAAGCCGCGTGTTGCTAGAGTTTCCGCAGACGAATTTCGCGGTAATATCAACTATGCCGATGGTGCTGCTAGCTTAACTAACGGTGTATTGCGGTTAGGAAGTGGCAATATAGCCTTAAGTGGCAATTTACAAACTGGAAATGACCCCAAATTTCAAGTAAAAGCTAATGTAAACCAAATTCAAGTCCAGCAACTCTTACAAGCATTTAATATCTACGACTTTCAAGACCTTGGTAGCGGGTTAGAGTCTCCGACCTTAGCGGGAGCAGAAGCACTCAACACTACACCTGTTAGTTTACCAAATGCAGATTTACAAACCCAGTTAGAATATTTCTCCAAGATAGAAACATCGGTAGCACAACAACAGCAAGCAGATACCCAACAACCAGCACCTTTACCGACCCTTGCACAACTAACAGGTGCATTGAATGGGGGAATTTCAGCTAGTGGTTCCTTAAAATCTGGACTCAATGCCGACTTTAATATCCAAGGTGATAATTGGCAATGGGGCCAATACTCGATTAATCAAGTTATTGCTAGAGGCAATTTTGCAGATGGTGTGGTCACACTCTCACCATTAAGTGTAGGAATAAATGAAGGATTAATTGCTTTTTCCGGACAGTTGGGAACCGAACAACTATCTGGAAATTTGAATATAGCAAGTTTACCCCTATCACTTTTACAGCCGTTTATTGAAAAATATCCTATAGATGTTACTGGTCAACTCAATGCTACGGCTAATTTGCAAGGCAATTTAAAAGACCCTAGAGTTAATGGCTCGGCATCCCTAGCTAATGCCACTTTAAATCAGCAACCTGTACAAACAGCACAGCTAAAATTTGACTACAACAATGCTCGCGCAAATTTTGATAGTACCTTGCTGTTAACGGGAACACAACCCATTGCGATTACAGGTAGCATACCTGCTCCTTTACCTTTTGTCGCAGTCAAACCAGATAGTAATCAAATTAGTGTTAATGCCAAGGTGAATAATGAAGGCTTGGCACTGTTAAATGTATTTACTAACAATCAAGTGAGTTGGGTAAACGGTGAAGGTGAAGTCGATGTCAACGTTCAAGGTACTTTAAGCCAGCCAATTATCAATGGAATTGTCAGAGTTAACAATGCTACTTTTACTGCTCAAGCTTTATCGGAACCTCTAACAAATGTTACAGGTAGATTGGTATTTGATGGCAATACGTTAAATGTAGAGAATATTCAAGGCAATTATAATCAAGGGCTAGTGGCTGCATCAGGAATCTTGCCGATTTTTAATCCTGAGCAAGGTGCATCTAATCCTCTAACTGTATCGATAGAAAAACAACTCAATTTTAAAGTTCCAGCATTATATGAAGGCGGTGTCAGCGGTGATGCCGTAATTCGGGGAACAGCACTAAAACCGATAATTGGTGGAGAAATTGAACTGAGTAATGGTCAAGTCATTATCGGAAAATCCGCCACAGATACTTCAAAATCAGCAACTACACCAGAGACTACTACTATTACTCTCAATAAACCAGACGCTAACACTAATACAGAAACTACATCACAAACAAATACACCAGAGACTAACACTGATACAGCAACAACACCACAAACTAGCACGACCGCCCCAACTACACCCAACTTACCTGTAGAGTTTGCAGATTTACGGTTGATTTTGGGCGACGATGTTCGAGTTACTACTGAGTCTCTACTTGGCTTTGTACCAGGAGGAGCAGCGTTGAGTCAACCTTTACTCAGCTTTGACGCCGAAGGCGACTTGACCATCAATGGTACCTTAGCCAAACCCCTCCCTCAAGGAGTCATCCGTTTAACAGGAGGACGGCTGAGCTTATTTACAACAGAGTTTACCTTGGCGCGCGGCTACGAACACACTGCGCGATTTACTCCCAGTCAAGGACTTGACCCTACCCTCGATGTCCGACTGGTGGCAATTGTACCTGAAGCATCGGCAACGAGCAATCGAATTTTGGAATCACCTTTGTCTGCGGAAATCAGTGATGCTTCTGTGAATAATTTTGGTACTTTACGTACCGTTCGCGTCCAAGCAAGGGCGACAGGCCCAGCTAGTGAATTAGCAGATAATATCGAACTGACGAGCGAACCTGGCCGGAGTAGAGGAGAAATTGTAGCTTTGCTGGGTGGCTCGATTTTGAATTCTTTGAGTCAACCAGGAGATTTAACCCAAGGATTGACTAATTTCGCAAGTTCTACTATTTTAGGTAGTCTGCAAGGAACTATAACTGCGATCGGACAGGCTGTTGGTTTTAATGAGTTTCGCATATTTCCGACCCCTACCACCAATGAAGAAGCAAGAAGATCTTCGGTTCTTGATTTGTCAGCGGAGGGTGTGTTTAATGTCAATCGGAATTTTTCTGTTTCTTTATCACGGGCTTTTTCTACCAATGAGTCTTTCCGTTACAATGTGCTTTACCGTCTCAATGACGAAGTTCTTGTACGCGGCTCAAGTAATTTGGATAATGATAGTTCATTGTTAGTCGAGTATGAAAATCGATTTTAAAAGAATTCAGGAATTAGAAATAAGTTAGATAGGATTTTAGCAAAATAAGGTGTCTAAGATTCAACAACAGCAATGCGAACTGTGTCAAAGAGAGATGGAAAATTTAACTATCCATCACTTAGTTCCACGGCAAAATACCAAACGCAAAAAACAAGACCCAGGCCCAACAATCAATATCTGTTCTGCCTGCCATCGTCAGATTCATGCTTTATTCGACAATAAACTACTTGCCAAAGAACTCAACACAATAGACAAGCTTAGCAATGAGCCGCAAATGCAAAAATTCTTGGCTTGGGTAAGAAAGCAAGACCCCGGTAAGCGAGTTTCTGTCCATCGCTAAACAATAGACTTCTTGCAGAAGTCGGGGAAAGGGGAAAGGGAAAGGGGGAAAGGTTTGGTATTTTCCTTTCCCCTTTAACCTTTTCCCACAAGAGTGCAAAAAATACTTTTGCAAAAGGTCTAATAAAGTGCGAGTGGGTGAGGAGTTTCAAGAATAATTACTAATTGGTAATACCCGCTGCATAGGCAAGCAAGCTATGTAATTCGTAATTAAAAGGGTTGAATTCACCGCTAAATTTTTTGAAAATTAGCGGTCTAGAATTAGTTGGGATCTAAATCCCCTACCTTATTAATTACGAATTATTTTCAATACGATTACCATTGATAATTTTTAATATTAATTATAAGATTTATCTATAGTAAATTTTGTAATTTTCTCTCTGAAATAGTATTTACTATTATTTAATGGTTGCGATAAATATTTATGTATTGATAAGTCGTATCAGCGAACTAAATTCCTGATATTTAAAGTTCAAAATATTAGCTTGCTAAAGACACTTTAAATTTACTTATCAGTCATATTAAAATATTGCAATAAAATTTTTCACATTTCATATATTTTGGGAGATTTCATGAGGAAATATCTACTAGCCTCTGCTGGTGGAGCAGGTTTTTTGTGGATAATTGGCGGATTATTACCTGCACAAGCCCTTACTAAATTAAATATTTCGGACGGAAATGCACTAATCGATCGCCATCCGGTCAGCTACGATGGAACTGATTATTTTGTAGCTCAGGAATTGACTTCAAAAGATTTATCCTCAATCAATCAAGAACAAAAAAATCAAAATTTAGGCTTAGATAATACTGCTAATTATTTGCAGCAAATCGTACCAAAATCTGCAAATTCATCTCCATCATCAGAGAAACTTGCACAAGTAACATCTGTAACACAATTATCTGATGTACAACCCAATGATTGGGCTTTTCAAGCACTACAATCTGTGGTAGAGCGCTATGGTTGTATCGCCGGTTATCCCAATCTTACCTATCGCGGCAATCGGGCACTGACTCGCTACGAATTTGCAGCTGGGTTAAATGCTTGCCTAGACAGAATCAACGAGCTAATTGCTACAGCAACCGGTGATTTGGTGAGCAAAGAAGATTTAGCGACCTTACAAAAATTACAAGAACAATTTGCTGCGGAATTGACAACATTGCGTAGTCGCACAGATGCTGTAGAAGCGCGGACAGCAGAAATAGAAGCAAATCAGTTTTCTACTACTACTAAACTCAATGGTGAGGCAATTATCGCTGCTATTGGTGCTACCGGTGGCGCTCCTGATACGGACGATCCTAATATCATCCTAGTTAATAGAGTGCGGTTAAATCTGACCACTAGCTTTACAGGTAAAGATTTATTAATTACTGGTTTGCAAGCTTACAACTTTTTAGGTGGAACAGATGGTAGTGGTAGCCTGCAACAAAGTTTAGGATTAGCTTCGCCTATACTGAGTTCTAGTAGCGCTCGTACCAGTTTTGAACCGCAATTTCCTGGGCTTAACGTCAATACTTTGTCTACCTTTGGGGCAAATAGCGTCCAGCTTTACAAATTGCTGTATATTTTTCCCGTTGCTGATAAATTAACCTTATTTGCGGGAACTGCGGCGGAAACATCAGATGCTTTTCCAACAATTACACCTTTTTATGGTGAGGGACAAGAATCAATTTCTCGTTTTGCAGGTTTGAATCCTGTGTTGCGTGTGTCTGGTGGGACTTCTGGTTCTGGTTTAGCATCGGCGGCGGGATTTATTTATACTATTTCCCCAAACCTGGATTTCAGAGCTTTATATGGTAGCGTCAATGCTAACCTTCCTGAAAAATCTCCGAATGAAGCATTACCAGGGGTTTCCACTACACCATTAGGAGGAGGTTTTTTCAGTGGTAGTAGTGTTGCAGCCGCACAGTTAACCTTCAAGCCCAGCCGTGACCTTGATATTGGTCTGACCTATGCTAACAGCTACCACGAAATCAATATTTTAGGTACAGGATTAATTAGCAGCGACATCGGTGCTTTAGGTGGTGTAGCAGCTGGCACACCAGTCAAGCTCAACTCTGTTGGCGGTACTGCGACATGGCGATTTTCTCCCAAGATAGCCTTATCTGGCTACGGTGCAGCACTGTTTGTTGATGATTCTTCTGGAGATGTTGATGCTTCCACTACCTTCACAAGTTGGATGGTGGGAGTTCACTTCACTGACTTATTCAAATCAGGAAACAATGCGGGAATAATTTTTGGTCAACCGCTTTACCGTAGTGATGCTAGTGGTGCGGCTGTACTTGGTTCAAACCGAGCTACCCCTTACCATTTAGAAGGGTATTATCGCGTCAAGCTCAGCGATAACATTAGCATTACCCCTGGTGCATTTGTTCTGTTTAACCCAGAGGGTGACAGCAGAAACGAAACAACAACGGTAGGTGTCCTGCGGACTACTTTTACGTTTTAAGGAAGTAGGGAGATAACAATTCAAAATTCAAAATGACGCTCGCGGACTCGCTAACGCTACGCTAACAAAATTCAAAATTAAAGACATTTTGAGTCGGGGATTTAAACCCCGACTCCGGTTGTAAGTCCGAAATTATCAGATTCATGCTGAAAATTCTCCCCAAACAAACAGCCTCCATGCACACCCGCGACGGTGTTCGCCTGGATGCAGACATCTATCGCCCAGATGCTGATGGTGAATTTCCGGTATTATTAATGCGACAGCCCTATGGTAAAGCGATCGCATCGACTGTTGTTTAGGACTCATGTAAAAATAACTTGAACAATTGGCCGAATAGTTAGAGTATTAAAATGCAACGGAATTAAAGCCTTATATGTCTGATAACCAGGTAGTCGAAAGCATTCAAGACAAGCATGATTCATTATTGCCCTAGTTGAACGAGAAAACACGGCGTATTTGGGCAGCAATCGAAGCCCGAAGCCTGGGACGGGGAGGTATCAGTCAGGTTGCGTAGCCGTAGCCCGCCGTAGGCATCGCAACTGGGCTATCCCGCACTACAATTCATGCGGGGATGCGTTTGCCGCCAGAACAAGATGGGGTAAAAACAGAGGACGACATGACTCGAATTCGTACTAATCAATACTTCGGACAAAATTAGGCAGCCATAACGCCGTAAGCTCGTAGGTTTTGGTAGTTAGGATGGGATTTAATTACAGTCGGTGAGAGACCTAACGTTGAAATAAAGGTGTCGTTTACATGATGCCTAAAGATTCTTGCAACGGATCTTGATCGTCCTTGAAGCCATATTATCGTACTGGGCGATCGCAGACGAGATGCCGTTGGGAAACGGTCGGTTGAAAGGATAGCCCATATCGCGCTTGTCGGGATAATCTGTGTCCTGTAGACCGCAGTAACTAATGGAGGTACAACATTCAGGTTGTTCGGGCAAATTTAAGTCGTCTCCACTCGAAAACATGACGAATAGCCGGAATTCCATACCTTCGGTTGTACCACGGGGTAGCAACATGGTGTAAGGCCAGCCACAATCACACCAAGGTTGTTGGTCTCTTAAGGATGAACTGGGGTCAGCAAGATCCTGTGGTCTGAGTGCAGGTTTGCGAATCACAGATGAAAGATCTGCACGACGGAAGATAACGGCGCGTTGTAAACCATCTAACCGATAAAGGAACTTATCCATCTCAATCCAGCTAGCCCAATCCTCAAGCTCAGTCTCTGGTGCAAGAAAGATCCGGACGGTTAACCTTTGAATTTGATCGGAGCTATTTTCGACTCGGATGAAATAGTAAAAGTCATCGTGGGACAAGTAATCGATGGTCACTGTCTGAGAAGGGTCGTCTAGTTGAATCTGGCGTTGTTCCATCTGTGTGAGCAGTTCATCGATTGTGGTCACCGTTTCGCCATTAGAAAGTTTTACCGTCGTGTTTGCAAAGTCACTGTTCCAGTTGTTCTGATCTGGATTCTCTGAATAACCGAATGCTTCAGATGCGATTTGCTCTCCGTTGAACTCAGTTGGGAGTCCGTCTTGGCGACAGAGGATGATGTCGAGACTTGTGCCCTTTCCGTTTGTAGTAGACTTGCGGATTTTGACTGGTGGTGCATCGGAAAAATTATTAGGCGGTTGCTGCTCTTTCCAGGTGTGGAAGATAGAATCAATATGCTTGTGCCAGCGCCAGAAAATCGGATCTCGCACAGCCGTAGCTGTGTCTGCCATGACGCCGAAGGGTAAGACATTATCAAACAGCATCAGGTGGATATGACCATCATTGTGATGATTGCCGTAGATTTGATTATTGCTGGAATTCCCCGACCCGTAATAGTCAACAGAGTTAATATTTGCCTCTTCTGTGTTGCCAAGATTATCAATTTTGACTGGCTCCTGAGACGGCAGTTGTTGGAATATCCCACTTTTGGCAGCTTCAAATAAGCGATCGCGGAATGCTTCTTGATTGCTAAGTTTAGCACCAGGACGCCCAGCAAAATCACCTGTCAGGTCGCTAATTGTCGCTCCTGTGGGCCGGGCACGAAACTGATACCACGTCCCATCTTCTTGCCGGAGTTTCAGGTCTCCTGGATTGTAACCCTGAGGAATGGTTGCTCGGTAGTCAGAAAACCTATCTACCCGTGACAGACCAACAGCAAGGCGTTCAGCGTCGTAGCGAGCGATCATCTGCTCGTGCATGTAGGCAAAGAGTTCGCCGTGGCGATCGCCTAGTTCATAACCACCACTGGAAGTGGGGCGACCACTAGTAGGATAGACTATGTGCCAGTGTTCGTGGTGTTCATTGATCAGTGGATCTTCTCGCCAGAAGTCGAGTTTGTCTTCAGGTGGTGTAGAACCAGCTTCTTCAATCTCTGCGGTTGTCTCTGGTTTTTTACCAGCAAACTTTAGCGCCTTCGATGGAGCTATGAGGTTGGGCTGGCGCTCCTCAAGTGGCTTAACTTTAATCAGGGCGCGTGCTTGCGGGTAATGAGTGATGAATAGTTTGACTGCATACTGCACCAGTCCTGGTATCTCAGTCGCACTTTGTTGCTCAATTTCCTCTAAAGCACTAACTATTCCTGCCTCACCACCCTTATTTTCAGCAATCTGCATCAGTCTGGAAGCTAAGGTAACTGCTCTTTCCAAATCCTCATTCACAAAAGGGCTGAAATGGCGTTGCAAAGCTGCTGTCTCCAAAGGAACTGGCACAGGAACTCCTTTGTGCTTGCCGCGACCTGATAAAATATCATTCACTCTTGTTTGTAAATCGCTACTCTGTGTCATTTTGATTCCTCTTGGTTAGATTGTTGGTCTTTTGCTGGATTCGAGGGGCGCACGAGGTTCGGTTGGCGTTGCTCAAGAGGCCTAAGTTTTAACTTGGCTCGTGCTTCCGGATAATGAGTGATAAAGAGCTTGAGAGCATACTGCACTAGTCCAGGAATTTCTGTACCGAGTGTTCTCTCGGTTTCCTCAATTGCATCAGTTAGGCCTGCTTCGCCACCTTTTTTATCTGCAATTTGCATTAGTCTAGAAGCTAAGGCAGTAGCTTTTTCTACGTCCTCATTCACATACGAACTGAAGCGGCGTTGCGATGGCTGTGTGTCCTGATGCTGTCCCTTGCTGTGACCTGACAGGATGTCGTTGACTTTGGTTTGGATCTCGTCAATGTGTGCCATTTTGTTTCCTCCTATCGCCTTGAATGAGTTGGGAACGAGGCGATACTTATCTCATATTTTTCTGCAAAATTGTTTTGTGCATCTGTTGTGCTGTATATTCTCGCGTAAATGTTGTTAACTCTTCTTAACAGCAATGAAGGAAGCAACTACACCAGCAGGCCTGCCATCATGTGGAACAGTTCTAATCACCGAACCCACAATTGCTTGTTTCTCATCGATACCATTCGGCCAAGCAGGCGCAAGGTAACCAACATAGTCATATATCCAACCTTTTGCTTGTGTATCTGATCTTCCTACGCCTTGAAAAATCAGATTGAAGGGATTCCCATACCCGATAGACCCTTTGAGATCCAGAATATATTCATCACCAAAGCGAATATCACCCACCAAGCTACCAAAGGGTGATTCAACTATCTCAATATCGCCTTCGCCAAATAGAAACAGCTCCTTGAATTCCTCTAAGTTCTGAACGTCCTCAATATAGCCTGGATTATTTAAGAAGCTGCGATATGTCCAATTGCCGGCAACTATATCTGGATTAAAACCCATACATTATTTTCTCCAATTGTAAAAAAAAGTACTGCCATAACTACAGCAATCACATTAATAACCTTTTTTGTCTTCCATACTTCTAAATTTTCTAAAATAGAAATAATTTTTTATATTTGAGGGAAATATCAATGAGATTTCAATGAGGACTTAAATTATTAACATTAATTTTTGTACAAAATTTTTTGATTTTATTCAATTAAATGTGTCATGTTTTTTATTTTATCGAAGAATTTTTTAAAGCATAAGAAAAAAGCTCAGTACTATTACTATAATTTAAGCTAACAAATGGCAAAATCAATCAATAGCAAGCGTTGAGTAAGCTATTTATAATTCGCCACCCATACCTTCTTATTTAATTATAATTAGGCAACTTATTTTTCTTTTTCTAGAAAAATAAAGTAGTGTTAAAAGACTGTCTTGGCTATTACAGTTAATTCCAATTCAGACCTAAAATTACTACTACAGGTTGTCAAATTTATTTACTATCTAGCTAAAGACAGATATTTGCAGTTTACAACTTGGTAAATCCATGTTCAACAGAACTTATCAGAAACGAGTACTATAATGCGAAAATGCATCTTCAATATCCTCTGTGTAATTGCTGCAACAATAGTATTTATAGTTACACCATTTTCCACTTCTTATGCAGCTTCGTTACAGATTGCACAGCAGACAAATAATGCTTCTGAACTGAATTCTTGTGAAGAAAAACCGATCGATCTGGACAAATATGGCGGTACTGACTTTCAGAATCCAACCGAAATTTTATCTGGAGATGGCGTGTTGTCAACTGAATTAGAGGTCAAATATGGCGATAATACAATCGCTGGATGCCCTGTCCATCTTCGTTCCTACAACGGCAACTTAGTCGGCCCGACCCTGCGTGTTAAGCCAAGCGATCGTATGAATATTACTTTGATCAACAGTCTCCCACTAGAGCCATTATCACGACAGGCAGACATAAATAATACTCCACACCGCTTTAACACTACTAATTTCCATACCCACGGATTTCACGTTTCGCCCAGTGGTATTAGTGACAATGTACTGAGGGAAATGGAACCCCAAAATTCGTACCCGATTGAAATTGAATTACCATCAGACCACCCAGCCGGCACCCATTGGTATCATGCCCATCAGCATGGATCAACCGCTATACAGGTTTCTAGTGGGATGGCGGGAACTTTAATCGTTGAGGGTGGACTTGATGAGATACCTGAGATCAAGAACGCACAGGAAAAAATATTTGTTTTCCAGCAAATATCGTATGATACAACCGGAAACTTAGAAAACTACAATGAATTCGGAGTTGACCCAGCAACTGGAAAGTCCAAGTGGTCTCTATCAGGACGCCAGACTACCATCAATGGTCAGATTTACCCAACGATCAGAATGCGTCCAGGAGAAGTGCAACGTTGGCGTTTAATTCACGCTGGTATCCGAGATACAATTCAGCTAGCACTGCAATACCCAAACTACCAGAACATTCCGCTTCATGAAATCGCAGTCGATGGTATTACTCTAGGTAAGAAAGACTCGTGGAATGATCTTGAAATTGAGCCTGGGTATCGCAGCGATGTGCTAGTAAAAGCCGAAAAACTTCCTGGAACATACTATCTTGTGGATCTTCCAACTACCCCGCAACGATCGCTTCTTGCAGTTGGAGAGCCTGGACAGTACCTCGCTAAAGTGGTGGTAGAAGGTGACCCTGTGGATATGAAATTGCCAGACGATTCAGAGTTGTTGGCAGTAAAACAGCAGGAAGTACCACCAGAGATTGGGGACGTAACTGGTCACCAGAAAGCGGTGTTTAATATTGACTTTAATACTCAGCCTGCTAAGTTCACGGTTAATGGTGAGTCATTTAATCCGAATGATCCCAATCCCATCTCCTTAACACTTAACACTGCTGATGAGTGGAATCTTAGCTCGAATGTTGCCAATCATCCTTTTCATATTCATGTGAATCCCTTCCAATACACACGTAAAGATCCTAATGGCAGCGATGAGAAGATTTGGCGGGATACATTGCTAGTAAGACAAGGCACGCCTGAAACAGTTAAGAGCCGTTATACAGAATTTGATGGCAAATTCGTCTTGCACTGCCACATTTTAGACCATGAGGATCAAGGAATGATGAAATTAGTCGAAATAAAAGAATAGGGCATTAAAAAATACTTTATTCTTCCTGGTTGCTCATTTCATTAATGGAAGCGCATCTGAGGCTCTACTGTAAGTCTGAAATTACAGCGTATTTCAGGTAAATAGACCTCTTGCATAAATGATTTTTTATCTCACGCAAAGGCGCAAAGAAGAAGGTTCAAAGAAAGACTTTTGCAAGAGGTCTAATGAAGTACACGGGTAGGGGCACAACATGTTGTACCCCTACAATTATCTGTACCTCAAGAAATTCCAATTTGCTGTATTAGATTTATGCTGAAAATTCTGCCCAAACAAACTGCTTACATGCACACCCGCGACGGTGTTCGCCTGGATGCAGACATCTATCGCCCAGATGCTGATGGTGAATTTCCGGTATTATTAATGCGACAGCCCTATGGTAAAGCGATCGCATCTCGATTGCCGTTCCGATGTCTTAACTTACACCAGCGAACCACTAAGAGAAGATTTACATTTAGCAGGGAATGTGGTGGTGGAAATCTGCTGTACTGCCGACCAACCGAGTTATGATTTGTCTGCGGTGTTATCAGAAGTACATCCAGATGGACGCGTGTATAATTTAACTCAGGGTTATGTACATTGTCGAGATGTTAGTGCCTCTACAAAAATTCAGCTACAAGCGACTTGTACGCGAATTATCAAAGAAAACGCCTTGCGTCTAAGTTTAAGTGCGGCGTGTTTTCCTGCCTACGCAATGAATTCTGGAAACGGTGCAGTTACCAGTAGCGATAGTTTACCAGATGCCCAGATTATCACGTTAACTGTCAATTGTGGAGGCGAGTTGAATTCTCATGTTTTATTACCTGTAATCCCAGCAGATTAATATTTGGGCATGGGGCAAATGACTAATGACAATTAGGATATAGCAACACTCTTCAAGATAGTCATGGGTCTTTGGTCTTTGAGAAGTTGCATTTCGTCTGCATTCCGTACTAGCAAGGCACCGGCGAATCCTAAAGAATTGACGGAGATGGTGTGGAAATGCTCTTGCGATCGCGGTACGATCAGCATCCATTCTCGTGTCATTAGCAAATTGTAAGCACCTAATTGCGTTGCATCCAAACCCGCAGCCTCTAACAAGCTAAGATAAAGTTTCAGCGTTGCTTCACCCCCTGTGAATGGAGACTCCACCCACTGAGGATTTAAGGGGGCAAAGGCATGTAAAAAAGGAAGTTTTGCTAAAGTTGCGATGGAGTTGTGAAATTGTGCTTCCTTTAGCAGAGGTTCAATAGGTATCTGCGATTCTGAAAGTGCAAGTGGTAATGGGACTAGTTGCAAATGTTTATGCCGCTGACTAGCACCTGCGATTTTGCCACTGTTGTAGAATCCTAAACCATCAAAATCAGCTAGACATGCCCACATGGCTGTAAAGTCTTCCAAGGTGAGTAGACTTTCCTGTTCTTCAAAGGCACGGGTGATAATTAGCAGATGATAATCAACAACGTTGAATTTATTTAAAATACATACATGAGTATCAGAGATATCCGCGACAAATAAATCTTCTTCGTAAGGCAAGAAAGGATTAAATTTTTGACCGGAAGTAGCAGATTGTTTTTCCTGTTTTTCCTTGGCTGCTTTTTTGCGATTCAAATTAGACAAAATCCGCACTAAAAAACGCACGCCATCCTGTTCTACAAATTCAAATTCTGTCGGTATCGATAGCAGCGCCCCACATTGCAAAGCATATTCAGTCCGCTCTTGGACACTTGTCCATAAAGTACCAGGCTTAAGTAGTATTTTCCCTTCTGCCATTTTTATTCTTTCACTCTAGACCGCTAAAGGATATGAAATAAGGGACTTCCAAGAAATAAATTATCCAATTTCACCGCATCAAAACGATTTTTTCTCCCCCTGTCCCCTGCCCCCTGCCTTAAAAGCGATGGGATATTTTTCTTGAGTTTGGAAGTCCCTAACTCCCCGTTCAGGGGAGTCAAATGTTAGTTTATTGCACGTTTGAGTTCCTTGAATAGCAAGCGTAGTTCAGCAGCAACGGTTTGACTAATTACCAGATTGCAAAACCCTTGCCTAAGAGGATGTTTGAAAAGTCCTCTTGTCAGTAGCAAAACGTTCTACATCCCCCTAAATCCCCCTTGTCAAGGGGGAGTTTGATTCCGGTTCCCCCTTAAAAAAGCTACGGTGTATACCAACATTACAGTCTGGGGATAGAGCAGGGATGCAGTAGTAGCCGTGCATTGTTAATTTTCATGTGTTGTTTAATTGTTATTCCTTTTCCCTCTTCCCTAGTAAGAGGTAGTAATGCTAGATTTTCAATACTTGCAAGGCTTAGAAGGAATTTATGAACAAAGGTGAATTAGTAGATGCTGTAGCAGCAAAAGCCAACGTCACAAAAAAGCAAGCTGATGAAGTGATCAATGCTTTTTTGTCAGTCGTTACTGAAGCTGTAGCGAATGGAGATAAGGTAACGCTCGTAGGATTTGGGTCATTTGAGCGACGCGATCGCTCCCAGCGTGAAGGGCGTAATCCCAAAACGAATGAGCCAATGACGATTCCAGCTACCAAAGTGCCTGCCTTTTCTGCTGGGAAACAGTTTCGCCAAAAAGTAGCACCTTAAACACTACTGATACTTTGACGGAGTGCTGATCGGTACACCGGAGTATGCTTACGGAATGCCAGGTGTTCTCAAGAACGCACTCGATTGGCTCGTTTTATCAGGTGAGTTAGTAAACAAGCCAGTAGCTACTATTAGTGCATCTCCTTCAGAATTTGGAGGTTCAAAAGCTCATGCTTGACTGATTCTGACGTTGACTGCTTTAGCCGCGAATATTGTTGAAGGTGGGTCATTAACTATCCCGTTTATCGGTAAAAAGCTAAACTATTTGAGTTAGGCGATGGCAGATGCTTGGTTTTTAGTCAAGACATATTTTTTACAAGTTTCACAGGCTGCTTCCTCAATACTGTCTTGTTCAAGATTTTTGAAAATGGGGTGATATCGTAGGCGATCGCAGACAGTTTGCAGCCAAGCTTCCCAATTGCCACATCTCCATAACCTCACTGTCTTATTGATTTCATTGATGGGGTCTGCCTCGCTCAGACTTTCTCGCTCAAAGTTTGGATCGTGGAAAATGTACTCGCCGCGATCCAAACTTTTTCAGGGGATAGAGTCCGGGGGTTTGGCGATCGCTAAGTTATAGCAGGAGGCAGAAGGCAGGAGGCAGGAGGCAGGAGGCAGAAGGCAGGAGGCAGAAGGCAGGAGGCAGGAGGTAAAAGTATTACTATTCCCAATACTGCTCGCTTTGTGCATTTTTAACTCGGCATTGGATTTGGGGAAAAGGTTAAAGGTTTTTTCTTTCCCCCTTTTCCCCAAAACCCGACAAGTATTGTTACTATTCCTAGCTTCCATGCTTTCAAAATGTCCTAACCTGTGTGACTACGGCTATATCCCTCTTGTGTCACTTTCCGGGTATTCTGAATAAAAGGACTAAAAGAAAAAACTC